>JAAOYE010000068.1 GCA_018221175.1 Candidatus Woesearchaeota archaeon | reverse complement strand
TGTGAAAACACGGCTTTTAGTGTAAATGGAAACATAACAATACAAAGCGGAAACTTAACGCTAAAAAACACCACTTTAAACATGAGTCCTTCTGCAAATGTTGCAATAGGTATTAATGTTACACAAGCAAGTTCAGGATTCATCCTTATTAACAGTACGATACAAAGCGGAAACCAAAATAACTATACTTTTGCAGTTTACTCAAATTTTACAGTTGAAAATTCAACAATAAGAAACGTTGGATATAATCTTCCAATAAGTGGAATAACAATATACAGTAATAATACTAAAATAAATAATTCTAAAATAGAACTTAGTTATCGGGGTCTGTATATACTAGGTGGAAACGCATCAATAGAAAATACGGAGATTTCAAATATTTCAGAAATAGGTATTCAACTTGAAGGCTCAAATAATATACTAAACAATATTACAATTCATGACACAGAACTACAGGCCTTATGGGTTGAAACAACATCAAATAATAATTTATTCAACAAATTAAGGATTACAAAAGCAAATGCATTATACGTTAAGGTTGCTGGTCCAAACAACATATTCAATAATACATACATAAATGTTACAACAGGCACATTGTGGGATGCATTAGATACAGATACAAACATAAAAAATATAACCTTAATAAATTCAGAATTATATACAAATACATCATCAGATATAATATTTGTTTATTTAGGCTCTAATATAAACATAATCAACACAACAGTAAACAGGTCAAAACTTGGAATTGCTGCCACAGGAAACGTCACTTTCAAACATTATGTCAGGTTAAACGTTACAAATACTTCAGGTCAACCTGTTCAAAATGTTAATGTAAGCATTTACAGAAATGATACTGGCTGGCCTTTAGAAGATTATAATTTAACAGATGCTAATGGGTTGACAAAAAGATTTTTGTTAACAGAAGGGATAGCTCAAATAGGATATAATGGGGGTGTGTTAAATGTCTCATACAATCAACACAACATTACTTTTAGCCATACTAATTATCCATTTCAAAATTATTTTTTCACAATCAACCATTCAGGCATTTACAACTACACTTTAAGCAGTTTGTCGTCAACAAACTATTCAACAAACCTGACAACAAACAACACCGGGTCTGTCTACATTGGCGAATTAATAACGATTTATGCGAATTACACAAACCAAAGCAGCGGAGCATTCTTGACAGGCGCTTACTGCAACCTAAGCCTTCACAACACAAGCAGCTATGCGATGAATGAAGGTGCAAATCTATACAATTATTCTCTAACATATAATCAAAACGGAACTTTTAATTATAACATTACATGTAATTTGACAGGATACAACACAAGCAATGTATCAAGCAGCGTTACTATACTTAACGACACAAACGCTCCAAGCCTTATAGTAATCAGCCCAACATTCATAACATACTCATCTTCAAACATCACAATAAATATCAGTGCAACAGACACAGAAAACCATCTTGACAGCTGCTGGTATCATAACGGAACAACTAACATCTCCATTCAAAACTGCAACAACATTTGGACAGTTCTAGCAAACTCAAACTACAACTTCACATTCTATGTTAACGACACATTTGGAAATATAAACACTACATGGGTAAACTTCACAGTATTCAACGACACGTTTGGGCCTGCATGGAGTCTGAACACCACTTACCCATTAAGTCCGGCAAATTACAGCGAAAACCAAGCGTATCAATTCAACATCACATGGGATGATACATCAGGAGTTGACACAGTTCTTTTCTACCACAATTTTACAACTTCATGGACGAGTTACGCAATTAGCGGAAACAATTCAAATGAATATTATTACAACATTTCCTCGCTTTCTGCAGGAAGCTATGTATGGGCGATGCGGGCAAATGACACATACAATAACATTAACCAAACCATAAACTTCACATATGTTGTTGACAAAGCTTCATTAGTGTTAAATTTTACAATTAAAAACACATCAATAACATATGGGCAAAATACAACTATTAACTGCACAACAAATACAGGGCAAGTAAATGGAACATTATACAGAAATGGTACGTTAGTAGCAAACCCAGAGCTGCAAACATACTTATTAGCTGCATCAATTTACAATTACACGTGCAATGCTTCAGCATCTCAAAACTATACTTCAGACTCAACATGGGCTTTACTCACAATAAACAAAACAGATTCATCAATAAACCTAACTCTTAATGGAACATCAGACAATTTTACTATTAATCCAGGGGAATATGTAAACATAACCGGGATATTATATGAAGGAGAGGGTAACATTTCTTTGTATGTCAACGGAACATTTGACTCACAATATCAAAACAATTTCTCAACAATAAGACAGTTCAATGAAACAACAAACATCACATTAATCTACAACGCAACCCAAAACTACACAGCCAGTTTTATCACATATTATGTGATTGTAAATGATACTATTGCTCCTGCTTACTCAAATGAGTCTGCCACGCCTTCAAGCCCTCAAAACTACTCGCCAACACTTTTGATAAACTTTAACATTACTTGGACAGACAATGTGAATGTAACTAATGTCACTTTTGAATGGAACGGCACAATTAATTATACAAATATTCAAAGAACAGGGGATGCCTACAACTTAACACTAGGACCTTTTGCTGCTGGCAACTACACATATGAATGGTATGCAAACGACACTTCTGGAAACACCAACCAGACAAACTATTACAATTACACAATACAAAAAGCTCAGTCAATAATTAATCTGACATTAAATGGGGCAGCGCAAGATATCAACATTGAAAGAAAAGACATTATTCAGCTAAATGCTACAATTATCACACCATCAGGAGAACTAATTAGTTTGTATAATGACACTGGATTAATCAATAATACCGGCACGTCTTATACATACAATATTCAGTTCAATCAAACAGGAATCTTCAACTACACATTAAATTACAGCGAAAACACCAATTATTCATCTTCTTTAGTAACATACAGTGTTAATGTCACAGACAACACGCCGCCACAAAACATAACCAATCTCAGCCCGACAAGCAACGGAACAACGCGGATTGTGTGGAACTGGACACAGCCAACAGGGGTTGACGACTACAACCACACAGAAGTCAGAATAAACGGGGCGTTTGCAGCAAACTTAACATATGGAGCAAATGGATACAATGCTACTTCATTATCACCAAACACAACATACGAATTGCAGGTAAGGCCTGTAGACAACTACAACAATTTTGGAAACTGGATTAATTCAACAGCTAAAACAAAGCCATCACCAAACACGCCGCCAATAGTAAACCTGATATGGCCGCCTGACAATTATGTAAAAAACAACTCAGACAATATCACGCTAAACTTTACAGTATCAGACAAAGAATCAGCAACACTAAACTGTACACTTTATCTTAACAATACAATAAGAGCAAACAATGCGTCTGTATTAAACAACACTAACACCTCATTTTTAGTCACAGGATTATCATACAACTTTAGTTATCCGTGGTATGTATCCTGCACAGACTGGCAAATAACTAATTCATCTTTAACATGGCAGTTCACAGTCAACGATACAATAGCTCCAAACATTACAAACATAGTAAACACGACAACTCACAACTCTGCTGCAATTGACTGGGACACAGACGAGCCTTCAGACTCTCTTGTAAACTACAGCAACACAACTAGCCTATCAAATTACTCGTATGACAGCACACAAACCACAACGCACTCAGCATCACTCTCATCCCTAACGCCAAACACAACATACTATTACAATGTAACCTCACAAGACATCTACGGAAACTCAAGAACTGTTGGCATGTACAACTTCACGACAAATGCTTACTGGTGCGGTGACGGGTTAATAACAGGCGCAGAAGTGTGTGATGGTACAAACTTTGGCGGGCTCACCTGCGCCGATTACAGCTTTGATTCCGGCAGCTTAACGTGCGGCAGCGGATGCATACAAATACTTACTTCCAGCTGTTCAAACGATGCGCCAACAGGAGGGGGAGGAGGTCTGCCGCCGGATGAAGAAACCAACACAACCACAGAGACTAACACCACAACTGCAAACACAACCGAAACCAACACAACTGCAGAAACAAACACTACAGCAGCCAATACAACAACTGCAAACACAACCACTAACGAAACACAAGAAGAGCCGCATGAAGAAATCCCGGCGCCAGAAGAAGAAATAAGCCTTAGAGAAGAACAGCAAAAGAAAAGAGGCAAAGACTTTGACAAATCATCATTTAACAAATTCTCAAACTTGTATGACATAATAATAAGACATAGATACATAAACAATTCAACACTAATCACATACACAATAAAAAACAGAGGGCTAATAACGTACGAGAAAGTTTCAATAATATTTACAATACCAAAATATATGGCACAAACAACATCTAACTTGTCAGGAAGCTTTAAAATCCTAAAACAAGACCCGGAAATATTCTTCATACTGGAAAACATTACAAGAGGAAAAGAAAAATCAGTAGAGTTCTTAGTTCTTAACAAAAAACTCACGCAGCAGGAAATCGATCAAATCTTGTTTGAAGTAGATATTGACCTCTCAGAAGAAGAACAAAAACTCTTAGAAGAACAAGCAATAGACACATCCAATGTTATAATAATCGAGACAGACGTGATTATCGAAGACAACAAGACAAAAGTAAGCCTAAACCTAACACCTACAAATGAACTTGAAAACGTAACAGTCTACCTGGAAATACCCAAATGCCTAGCAGAAACAATTGCAGAAATATCATTTGAGCTTGAAAACTTTGAAGTCATAAAAGACGATCCATTAATAGCGTTTTTCTTCACAAGCATGAGTGATGCCACTAACATTGACTTTGAAGTATTAAAAGTCGTTGACAAGGACTGCTGGGAGCAAATAAAGACGCTTCCAATAGCAGAGAAAATAGGAGACAGAATCCTTGTAGAGGACAACTCAAAACTGCTACTTGTTCTTGCAATAATATTGGGAGTTAATTTGTTTGTTCTTGGCTTTAACTTTGCACAAAAAAAGATTAACAGAACACGCTTGGACTCATGGGCTCACAAAATCGAGTTTGGATTAATTGAAACAATACTTATTGTAATTATCACATTCAACATAATGGACTTTATAGAAGTTCTAACGCCTGACCTTGACTTTGCAAAAAAAATTTTGTCATGGACAGTGCTTGCACTGCTGCTGTACGAAGTAAACATTGAAAAAATATTCTACGGCAAAAAAGCACGCCTTGAAATGATAATTTTCTTAATAGCGAACTTTTTGCTGATGGCAAGAGTCTTTGTAAACTTTGTATTTGTTGCGTATCGAGATATCATAGAAAACCACCTCTACTCAAACGTCATCCACATGTATCAAAAAATTGTGGACTTTGAAATAGCAAATCCAGGAGTGATAGTCTCCTACTCCATGCTTGCAGGATTCTCAATACTGATTATAATGTCATTTAGAGACATGTTCAAACACATCTACTATCCTAGCCTGTTTGCAGCACTTCACATTGAAGGAAAGCCAAAAGGAATAGGGCAAAGGCTGGAAAGATTCATTGTTGCACTAGTAGTCTACCTCACTTTTTTCATAGTGTTTTTCAACTTTTTCATGGAGTGGCTGGCAATATCAGTGGATGCAGCAATAGTGGTTGTTGCACTAATAGTGTATATCCTGCGCTTTATAATAAAACACTTCAAGCACTACCATGAAAAGCATATAATAAACAAGATAGGAAACGTTGGAGAAGCATTCTATGAGAAATTTATAGGACTCTTCAAATACAAATACACTATTTTGTTTGGCCTGTCAGGGATACTGGTGCTTCACCTTTTAGTAGATATAGGAAACTACATGATACCCTTCCTTTTCAATGTACAAGACATTTTATACTCTTCACAATTTGGAGCAGCACACTACTCATTATTAACAATTCTCACTCAGCTTCAAAGCCAAAACATATTCTTTAACTTGATTGTCACATTCAATTACTTATTGAATGTCTTATTTATACTAATGTGTCTGGCTTTTCCCGGATATATCTGGTTTGACATCTACAAAAATCACACAATAAATCTTTCAAAGGCATGGCTTGCAGTGTTTGCAGCTTCCACTGTAAACTATGTGATGCATCCGCTGATAATAATTAGAGACATAAAAAGCTCAAGCATCCTCGGTGTTGACATAATCTTTAAAATCACAGACATAACAAATGTGTGGTTTGTATTTGCAGTAAGCATCCTTGTTGCAATAATAATCTACTTTTTGTCAGAAGAAATAGTGCTTAAAACAATATTTAAGTTTGTGATGGCCTTAATTGTTCAGATGTTTTTCTTTGCATACGTCTACTACTATATGAAAAGCTGGATACAAACAACATTCCCTCAAATAGTAAGCCAGTTTGCGCTTGCAACACCGCTAAGCATGTTTATAGGCTCAATGCTTGCACTGTTTTTGGGCATAACAATGCTATTTTATGTTGTTTCATTTGTTTACTTTGCAAAGATTGTGTATTCAGAATGGTTTGTGAAAAAATATACTACAGCACACCTCATGCAAAGATACAAAGAAACTCTTCACAGGTTTGCCAAAACCCCAAAGAAAAGACGCGCATTAGTAAAGGTAATAAGCAAAATCAACGAGCTTAGAAAAAAAGGGGTCTCAGACCTCCAAATTAGAGAGATACTCTACGAAAAACACCTGCCAAAAGATTTGATTGATGACATAATATATTTGTAGAAACTTTATTTTTTAAACTGTTTTTTCATATCTTGAGGTATAGGTTTAAATATTATTTTATTCTGTGATTTTTTAAAAGTTACATCGAAAAAATCAAATATTCCTTCTATACCTAAAACTACTTCGCTATCGTCTTCATAATCTTCATGATCCAAAGATATTAGAACAGGAACATTTTTAATAATTATATTCTGTCTTTCTTCCCTTCCAAGTAAAATTATATCAAGCTTTTCTTCAATTACCTCTGTGGATTCTCTAAATGCAAATAGTTTTGTTTTTTTGCCTTTAATTCTTAAGCCTATAGCTCTTGCAAGGTTTTCAGGTATGACTGTAACATCACACCCTGTATCTATAAGTACAGGCACTTCAATAGTTGTAAAAGTACCTTTGATTCTGATAAGGATTCTTGGTCTTGCAACAATTCTTCCGTTTTCTAATTTTTCTTTTTTAAATTTATATGTTAAAGTCATTTTAGAGAATTATAAAATTGAAAGTTTATCTCTAACTTTTGTTATAAAAGGAGTCTTGTTAGGATATTTCTTTTTTACTTCCTTAATCATCATTTCGATATTATTTCCACTACTTATAATCTTTTCATTAATTATTATAACCCATTTCCCAGAGTAAGTACTCATATCTTTTTTAATAAACCATTCATAGTTTTTATGTCCACTTATCATTTTTTATAATATGTTGTACTAATATTTATTATTTTTGTAATTTACTTTATAAATATTTTGTGAATTTTAGACATTTTGTAACTACATCATGTCCATGCCAGGACCGCCCATTCCGGGAGGAGGCATCTGCGGAGCAGCGCCTGTCTCGCCAGATGCGATAACATCGTCAATTCTTAGAATCATAACAGCAACTTCAGAGGCGCTGCTAATAGCTTGCGTTTTAATCTTTAATGGCTCTATGACGCCCTCGTTCCACGCATCCATTACTTTGCCATTAAAAACATTGATGCCAGCCCACTTCTTTCCTTTGTCATGCTGCGCTTTTAGATCTGTTAATGTATCTATTGGGTCAAGACCTGCATTCTCAGAAAGCGTTCTTGGAATTATTTCCATTGCTTCTGCAAACGCGCTAACTGCCAGCTGCTCTCTTCCAGACAAGGAATTAGCATATTTCTTCAATTCTTTTGCTACTTCGATTTCGGGAGCCCCAGCACCTGCAACAACTTTTCCAGATATTAGCGTGGCAGAAACATCGCCAATAGCGTCTTCAACAGCACGAGTAACTTCGTCAACAACGTGCTCTGTTCCGCCTCTAACAAGAAGAGTGACTGCCTTTGCTGAGTTGCAGTCAAAAACGTAAGTCATGTGTTCGTCGCCAACTTTTCTTTCTTCAACAACACCTGCAGTACCAATGTCTGTTTTTGACAAATCATCAAGGTTTGTAACAATTTTTCCGCCTGTTGCTTTAGAAAGCTTTTCCATATCTGATTTTTTTACCCGTCTGCACGCATAAATTCCTTTTTTTGACAAAAAGTGCTGTGCAACATCGTCAATTCCTTTTTGGCAAAACAACACGTTGGCGCCCGAACCTGAGATTTTATCAACCATTTTTTTTAGCATGTCTTCTTCCATGTCCAAAAATGCCTGTAGCTTTTCAGGGTCAGTAATAGTGATTTTTGCGTCTGTTTCTGTGTCTTTTATTTCGATAGCAGAATCTACAAGTGCGATCTTTGCGTTTTTCACGTTTTTTGGCATTCCAGAATTAACTCTTTCTTTGTCTAATATAATTCCTTCAATCAGTTCTGTTTCTTCAATTGAGCTTCCAACTTTTTTCTCAATTTTTATATCGTCAGTGTCAATAGTGTTTTTCCCGTTTCTTTTTTCCATCACAGCTTCAACTGCTTTTACAACGATTCCAGAAAGTTTGCCTTTGGCGCTTTCAGCGCCTTTTCCAACCATTGCAGTAATAGCAACGTCGCTTAGGATTTTTTTGTCTTTATCAGTGCATGTCTTTGCGATTTTGTTGAGAATCTGATTTGCTTTGTCAGCTGCGATTCTGTAGCCTTTGGCAATGACTGTTGGATGAATTTCCTGCTCAAGCAAAGCCTCAGCTTTCTTCAAGAATTCGCCGGCCAAAACAACAGCTGTGGTTGTTCCATCCCCTACTTCGTCTTCCTGCGTTTTTGCAATCTCTACTATCATCTTTGCGGCCGGGTGCTCGATTTGCATCTCTTCAAGGATTGTGACGCCGTCGTTAGTGACGATTATGTCTCCAATAGAATCAACAAGCATTTTGTCCATGCCTTTTGGGCCAAGAGTGGTCCTAACAGTTTCTGCAACTAGCTTTGCAGCCATTATATTGTTTCTTTGCGCTACCTTGCCGCTTGATCTGCTTGTGCCTTCAGGCATTATAAATATTGGCTGTACATCTTTTGACATTGTTTATCCACCTGTATTAGTGCAGGAATGAATTTAGCCCTCTTTTTAAATATTACTGTTTATAGATGTTTTTTCTGTGCCCAATCTCAATTACGTGAAGAATTAGCTTTCCTTTATCTAATTCAATTATAAGCCTATAATCGCCAACCCTTAGACTATAATCAGGGGTCCCTACCAGTTTTTTTAAGTATGTCTCAGGCCTAACTCTAATTCTTTCAAGTTTAGATATAATTCTTTCCTGAATTATTTTTTCAAGTTTTTTTAACTCTCTTTGTGCAGAAGTTGATAGTATGATTTCATACATTTATAATCTAAGCTCCTTTTTTACTTCTTCAAGAGTTTTAAATTCTCCTCTTTTGATTTGTTCTTTAGATATTTCCATGTTTTTCTTTGTTTGCTCTGAAAGCTCCATTGTATCTTCAATTAAGTCCCAGATAACTTCTTCATATGTCTCTTTTTTATAGAGTTTTCTTTTAGAAAGAGTTTGTTTTAATTCATTGCTTATCTGAATAGTCGTTGTCATAGCAAACTATAGTTGACTATAGTATTTAAATGTTTTGTTTTTCACAAATAAAAATCAAATCTTTGTCCTCTTCAATAATTTTTATCACTCGGAACATATCATTAATGAACTTTTCAATCATCTCTTTTTTCTCGCTTCTTTTCAAAAAACTCAAGACAAACCTTTTTTTGCCAACTCTTTTAATCTCAGATAGGCCTTTTTTTAATACTTCAAAATTCTGAATCGCAGTAATTGATGTGACAATATCAAAGCTGTCATCATCAAAAGGAATGTCCTGTGCCCTGCCAAGAACATACTTCACATTTTCTTTGTCATGCGCCTTTTCAAGCAGCTTTCTTGCAGGGTCAAGCCCGGTTCTAATGCATTTCCAAGGAACTATTGTAATGCCTGTCCCGCACCCCACATCTAATAAGGTTTCATCAGGACTGACTTTCACCTCAGAAAGTATTATTTTCATCTTTTTTTCCTGTTCTTCACGATAAAGCTCTTCATAACCTTCACTTATAGAATCATAATAACCCTCCATGAATTAAGCAAAACCTTTATAACATATTTAAGATTTATCAAAAACTAATGCCAGACACAGTCAGAAAACTTTTGGAACTCGTAGATAAAAACCACATAATCTTTACAGAGCGCGGAAACTCCGCAATAAAATTAATCCTAAATGTTTTAAAGATGAGGCTTCATGAAAGAATCTTAATCCAAGACCAGGGCGGATGGCTAAAATACCATGAATATATAGACCAATTTGAATTTAACAAAATAGAGCTGGAAACAGACTATGGTCTTGTAAATTCAGATGATCTAAAAAAATACGCTGGCTCAGTTTTACTAATCAACTCAATGCCGGGATACGTGGCACTCCAGGACATGGAGCACATAGCTCAAACTTGTTTAGATAACGAGATTTTCTTAATAAATGATGTAACAGGCTCAATAGGAACTGAGGAAGCAAAATATGGGGATGTAATACTTGGCAGCTTTGGAAATGCAAAGCCAATTGAGATGGGTGAAGGAGGATTTATCGCAACAGACGATGAAGGGCTTTTCAAAGAGCTCACAGAACTAAATACATACAAGCCAAGTGCGCATTTCTTAAACTTGCTTGGAAAAAAGCTTGACGAGCTTGAAGACAGACTGGCATTTTTAACTATAAAACGCTTTGATGTGATAGAAGCACTTGACGCATATGATATTGTACACATGGATGGAAAAGGAATTAATGTTATAGTAAAGTTTAATAATAACGAGGAAAAAAACTACATTGTCAAATACTGCGAAGACCACGACTTGGACTATACTGAGTGTCCAAGATACATTCGCATAAATGAGGCTGCAATCTCAATTGAGATAAAAAGGCTCTCAGAAACGCACGAAGAAGATTTTTCAGATGATGAAGCAGAGGAGGATGATTAAATGGTTGTAATACCTGACAGCATGGATGAAGTTATTTATTTTACAAACAGAGAAATAGGGGATGGAAACGCTAAAGCATGGGTATACAAAGCATTATGCCCAAAGTGCAAGAAAGGCAAGATGGGAAAACCTGTAAAAGACGGCAAAGTAAAAATCAGAGCAAAAGAATATGTTTGCCCGGAGTGCGGATTTACAGAAGAAAAAAAAGAGCATGAAGGAAAACTCATGATGGAAATAGTCTACACATGCCCGCACTGTTCCCATAAAGGAGAGGCCAAAACTGAGTTTAAGCGAAAGACTTTTGAAGGAGTAAGCTCTTATGTTTTTGAGTGCAGAGGATGCAATAAGAAACTTGCCATCACAAAAAAGATGAAAGCCCCAAAGAAAAAATGATTGACCTAACACAATTTAACCCAATATTTGCAACAGAGCTTTTTGGAAACACACTAAATGATTATACATTGTTTTTAGGTCTTGTAATCTTGATACTGTCAGGCCTTAAAGTATTTGAACTAATAGTTCTTGTGCAGCTAAAAAGGTTTGCAAAAAAAACAAAGATGAAACTTGATGACATGCTTATTGAAATGCTGGACAGCTTTAGCTGGCCGTTTTACTTCTTTTTAGCATTATACTTGTCATCAACACTAATTGAGATTCATGACTTGTTAAAAAAAGGAATTAATGCAATCGTGATTCTCAGCCTAGGCTATTACGCAATAAAATCTGTAAACACTATCATCACATTTTTCACAGAAAAAGAGATTAAGAAAAGAAAAAGAAAAGACAAAAAACATGATGTTTCATTTCTAAAGGTGATTTCAAAAATTATCAAAGGTGTTGTCTGGGTTATTGGCATAATGTTTATTTTGCAAAACCTGGGAATAGAAATAACGCCTCTTATTGCAAGCGTTGGAATAGGGGGAATCGCAATTGCTTTTGCGCTTCAAAACATACTCTCAGACCTTTTCTCATCATTTAGCATATATTTTGACAAGCCTTTTGAAACAGGCGACTTTATCATTATTGGCACTGACATGGGAACAGTCGAACACATCGGGATAAAGACAACTAGGATAAAAACCCTAAAAGGCCAGGAGCTGATTGTATCAAACACAGAGCTCACATCAACAAGAGTCAACAACTATAAGCGGATGAAAAAGAGAAGGATAGTCTTTCCAATTGGAGTCATATATGAAACGCCTTCAAAAAAGGTTGAGAAAATACCAAAGATAATTGAAGACATAATCAAAAAAACAGATGGGCTGACATTTGACAGGGCTCACTTCAAAGCATTTGGAGACTTCGCATTAATCTATGAGGTTGTGTATTATGTTAATTCAAAAGATTATAGCAAATACATGGACTCACAGCAAAAAATAAACTTTGCAATCAAAAAAGCCTTTGAAAAAGAAAAAATTGAATTTGCCTACCCAACGCAGAAAGTTTATGTTTCTAAGTAATAAGGTTTTTAAATAATGCATTAATCATTATTTCTTATGGCAAAGAAAAAAATACTCGTGACAAGCGCACTTCCCTATGTGAATAATGTGCCGCACCTTGGAAACATTATAGGCAGCGTGCTCTCTGCAGATGTGTTTGCCAGATTCAACCGCTTAATAGGAAACGAGACATTGTATATCTGCGGAACAGACGAGCACGGGACTGCAACAGAAACAAAGGCACTGGAAGAAGGAGTCACGCCAAAGCAAATTTGCGACAAATACTACAAAATCCACAAAGAAATATATGACTGGTTTAACATATCATTTGATTATTTTGGAAGAACATCCAAAAAAGAGCATCATGAAATCACACAAGACATCTTCAAAAAACTTGACAAAAGAGGATATATAGAAGAAGATGAAGCATTTCAGCTGTTTTGCGAGAAAGGAAAACATTTTTTGGCAGACAGATACGTTGAGGGGGCATGCCCGTTTTGCAAATATGAAGAAGCAAGAGGCGACCAATGCGACAACTGCGGAAAACTGCTCACACCAAAAGAGCTAAAAAACGCGCACTGCAAAATCCACAAGACAAAACCAGCCTCTAAAAAGACAAAGCATCTGTTTTTGAATCTTACAAAACTTCAGCCAAAGCTAGAAACTTGGGCAAAAAAACAATCAAAAGACGGCTTTTGGTCGCAAAACGCATGGGCAACGACAAACGCATGGTTTAAGGAAGGCCTTGAAAAAAGGGCCATTTCAAGGGATCTTAAATGGGGGATAAGAGTCCCAAAGAAAGGATATGAAAACAAGGTTTTCTATGTATGGTTTGACGCGCCAATCGGATACATCTCAATAACAGCGCAATTTACTGATAAGTGGAAGGACTGGTGGAAAAAACCAAAAGATGTCAAACTGTATCAGTTCATGGCAAAAGACAACATCCCATTTCACACAATAGTATTTCCAGCATCACTAATTGGAGCAGATGATAACTACACCTTGCTTTACCATATCAACTCAACTGAGTATCTGCAGTATGAAGACGGCAAGTTTTCAAAGTCACGTCATGTCGGAGTATTTGGAGATGACGCTAAAAACTCCAAAATACCAGCAGATGCATACAGATACTACCTGCTGTCAAACAGGCCAGAGAATGCAGACACAATATTTTGCTGGGAAGATTTTGGAAAAAAACACAACAACGAGCTCGTTGCTAATTTAGGTAATTTAGTTAACAGGGTTTTAACATTTATCTCAAAATATCAAAAAGGAAAAATAACAAAGACAAAGCTTTCTTCAAAGGAGCTTGAGTTTTGGGATGAAATGGTGGTGCTGCAAAAAGCAGTCACAGGCGAACTGGACAAAGTTTTGATAAAACAAGCGCTAAAAACAATCTTTAAGATATCCCAGTCTGGCAACCAGTATTTTCAGGAGTGCGAGCCATGGAAAACAGTGAAAACCTCTAAAGACAAATG
>JAAOYE010000007.1 GCA_018221175.1 Candidatus Woesearchaeota archaeon | reverse complement strand
TGGTTGATGTAATTTTTTATTACATCAGATGTCACGTTGCCAACAGAACGGAAAAATTCGCCTCGACCCCATAAGTTGCATTTCCAGTAATAGTTGGAAAACAAGATGGGGAAGCGATTAAAAACAAGGTTTTGACTATAAAAGACAATGAGGTTGAGCATGTAAGCCTTGTTGAAGAGATGATTTCTATAATGGATAAATATAATGAAACAGTCGCAACATCTTCCAAACCCGAGTCAAGTGCGTCGCCTATTCAGGGATTTATAGAAGAATTTAACACTTTAGCGCTTATTACAAAAATCGAAAACCTCTCCTCCACCATTGTAGATATCCTAAAAACGACAAATGCATCCTGTATATATATATCTCTCATACAACAAAGTTACAAGATACATTAAGCGGTTATTATCAGACAACAACATCGATACTAGCAGGATAAAATTCATAACATGTGTAAAAGAAGCAGGAGAACAAGAAGATGGTGCTACTGATGTTTTTGTGCACCCAGGAGCACTTACAGACATTTCAATAAACATCAGCACACTTATGGAAAAGATTCCAGGGGAGAAATTTATTCTTGTAGATACAATTTCCTCATTTTCAATATATCACGATACAGAAAACATAATCAAGTTTATTAGCAACACAAACTCAAAAATGTCCTCAAAGTCAGGAATCATATGGGTAGCAGTTACTGATGAGAGTGCAGGTCTTGCTTCAAAGATTGCACCTCTTTGTAATAAAGTTATTGAAATAAATAATTCTAATTAAACATAATCTTTAAAAACAATAAAACGTTTTGGAATCCCACTAATGTTATGGAGGATTAAACATGGGAAAAACACAAGACAATCTAAAAGACGCATTTGCCGGCGAATCACAGGCAAACAGAAAATACCTTGCGTTTGCAAAAAAAGCAGATGAAGAAGGTTTCAAGCAAGTTGCAAAACTATTTAGGGCTACTGCTGATGCAGAAACTGTGCATGCACACAACCACTTGAATGTGTTGGGGGGTGTAAAAGACACGACCTCAAACCTAAAAGAAGCAATAGAAGGCGAGACTTACGAGTTTAACGAGATGTACCCTAAATTTATAGAAGATGCAAAAACAGAAGAAAACAATGCAGCTTTGCAAACATTTATGGGAGCAAACTCAGCAGAAAAAATTCACGCTAAGCTGTATAAAAAAGCATTAGAAAAAGTTGATGCAGGAAACGATTTGGAAGAAAAAGAAATCTATGTGTGCCAGGTATGCGGCCACACTCAAGAAGATGAGACGCCAGATACCTGCCCAACCTGCAGTGCTAAAAAGGAACAATTTAAAAAGATAGAATAGATTATTAAATTATAAAACCTTATGAGGTGAACAGTATCATGGGAGGATGCGGAACGTGCGGAGGCTGTTTTGGCCTAAGTGACGAAGAAAAAAAAGCCAAGAAAAAAGCCGAAGGAAAAGACGAAGAATAGGATTGAGGTGAGACATATGGGGTGCTGTGGACCTAGGAAAAAGAAGAAAAAAGATTAGATTTTTTTAGAGGAGGTGTTACGATATGAATTTATTTAGATGTGGTGTTTGCGCATTAGTTTATGACGGCGATGATGCACCAGACAAGTGTCCAAAGTGCGGCGCTACTAAAGAGAATTTCTCAAAAATTGAAGGGGAAAGTGCTGACTTAATTGAAAAATCAAGGAGAACAAATGAGTACCATGTGGCAATCATGGGGCTTTATTCAAAAATCAGGAAATGGGCAAGTATTATCAAAGAAGAAAACTTAGATCCAAACTGCGTTTTAATAGCAAATAGAGTCCTAAAAGACACATACGAAACTATTCAATCAATAAAGGCTGAACTCGAAGCACATATGAAAAAAGGCAAGTGGGGCTAGACCCCACAGATTTATTTTTTTAAAATGACAGATTTTACTTCAAAGATTATAGAACTAATTGATGAAACACATGATGTTAGAACATTCAGGCTAAAAAGGCCGGATGCATTGGATTTTATTTCTGGACAATTCACTCTTGTCTCATTTGTTGATAGCAAAGATTTTGAAGGTGTTTCTAAACCATTCACGCTTGCCAGCCCACCAACTGAGAAAAATTATGTAGATTTCACAATAAAAAAACTGGGTAATTTCACACAAGCGTTGTTCAGCCTAAAAATAGGGGAAGAGTTAGGATTTGTTGCGCCCAACGGTGAAGCTCTAAACTTTGATGATAGTGTTAAAGATGATATAGTGTTTATTGCAGGTGGTTCTGGGATTACTCCTTTTATTAGTGCTATTAGATATGCAGTTGCAAAAAAGATGAATAACAAAATACTGCTCTTGTTTTCAAACAAGACCGTGTCTGATATAATCTATAAAAAAGAGCTTGAAAAAATAGAAGGAAATAATGAAAACATTACAGTTGTGAATACAATAACTAATGAAGAGCCTCCAGATGAAACATTTGAAAAAGGCAGAGTAACTGAAGAGATGATAAAAAAATATTGCGGCAATTTACAGACAAAATCATTCTATGTATGCGGCCCTCCTGCTATGGTTACTGGCACAAATGAAATATTGGCCAAGATTGGAGTCAGCTCTGGGAAGATAAGGTTTGAGCAGTGGATGCTTCCTGGAAAAGGTTGATTTCTAATGAAAGTTGACATAGACAAAATATATGAAATTCTAAAAAAAGAAGTAAAAAACTATCAAGTGCCAGTTGTTGATTTGATTCAGATTCAGACAAACAACCCATTTAAAGTCCTTGTAGCAACAATACTTTCTGCTAGAACAAAAGATGAAGTTACAACAAATGCATGCAAGAAACTTTTTGAGAAAGTTAAAAAGCCACAAGATTTGGATAAATTAACTCAAAAACAAATTGAAGAAATCATATTTCCTGTTGGTTTTTTCCACAACAAAGCAAGGTTTCTAAAACAATTGCCAAAAGTATTAAGAAAAGAATTTAGAGGCAATATTCCTGACACTGTTGAAGAATTAGTAAAACTTCCAGGTGTTGGTAAAAAGACTGCAAACCTTGTTGTCGCAGTAGCATTTGATAAGCCCGCAGTTTGTGTTGATACCCATGTTCACACGATTATGAACCGTCTTGGATATGTGAAAACAAAAAGTCCAGATGAAACCGAAAAAGTTCTTAGAAAAAAGCTTCCAAAAAGGTATTGGACAACATTCAACTCAATCTTTGTAGCATACGGACAAAACACCTGCGTTCCTATAAGTCCATTTTGTTCTAGATGTGTTGTTAATACTTACTGCAAGAGGGTTGGTGTAAAGAGGAGTAGATGATTATTGCCACCCAACATTTTCGGGCGTACTTACTTCTAATTTTTGACCAGCTAAATATTTTCTCATAAAAAAAGCATCTTCCAGATAGTTTACAGTTTCTTTTATCTGAGATTTGCTTTGTGGGATAAGTGATAATTTAAATTCTAATTCATCGCAAAGAATTTCTAATTTTTTCTTATATCTTAAATCTCCTGCATTCTATAATGTGTTATGTCTTTTTTTCAGGTTCTTTTTTAGGAGTAGAAACCTCATCGGTTTGCTCGATGAGGTGTGTTTTGTCTGCCTGACAAATAGGGCAGCGCCATTTTTCTGGGAAATCAGCTGGTTTTGTTCCTGCTTTCATCCCTGTTTTATCGTCGCCTTTTTCTGTGTCGTATTCAAAGACATTGCAGACATCGCATTTGTATTTTGTCACTTTTTGACCTCCTTTTCAAAGTCTTCGACTCGATTTATGATTTTAATGCTGTCTTTATTTGGACTTCCATCCCATTTTTTTTCAATGCTACCATCTTCTCTTTTGATTTCGTACCATGGAGCACCGTAGTGCCAACCATTGCACCTAGGTGAATTCTTTGTAGCGCCGCATCTGCAAAGCGCGTAGTGTTCGCCAAAATCCTGTTCTTTGCCATCTTCATCAAGCAGTTTGATGTTACCAACGATGTTGTAAGGCCCATCTTTTAAGACGATGATAGATGGTTCTCTTTTTATGCTGTCAAACATTTGGTTGTTTTCTTCAAATTTTAATGCGCCTGAAGGACATAGTTTGATAGGTGTTATCACATTTTCTTTTGTATCTCCGTCTGGATTAACCCACTCTTCGCCCCATGGATATTTCGAACGCCACACCTTTGGTGCAAGACCTGTACAAAATCCTCTATGAGAGCACACACCTCTGTTGTCATGGATTGTTACTTTTTTTCCTTTAAAAACAATATATTTGTCTGGTACAGACTTTTTCCATTCCTCGTCAACTTTCGGCTTAAAATTTTTATTCACATGTGTTCCGTCACAAAACGGTTTTGTATTAGACCGACCGCAACGGCATAGTGCGAATGTAGCAGGCGCTTCGATCCTGTCAGCTTCAAATGTTTCGATATCTAAATTGTCCTTTGCTTTAGAAATAAACAGGTTAGGTACATTATTGACTAAAAGTGGACCATCTTTTGTAACTTGTATTGTTGGTTCTCCCCCCATAATAACACTTCCAAAGTACTAAATGAATATGTTTTTAATATTTAAATTCTGTGTTTAACTATCGATGAAGGGATAATTATATATTATTAATACACTATGTTCTAAAAATGCGAATAAAAGTTCCTATAATAAAACAAAAAAACAGTCTTTCGTGCGGTCCTGCTTGTCTTTCTATGGTTTTAAAGTTCTATGGCAAAGATGTTTCTGAGGATGAAATAATTGAAAATATTGGGGGACTAAAAGAGTTTGGCACAAGAACTATCTGGCTTAAAGAATTCGCAGAAAACCTCGGATTTAAAACTGTTTGTTACAGTGAAAACAAAGAACTCTCAGAAGGAAAAGCAAAACTAAGAAATGTTAATATTGATGACATAACTGGATTTTTAGATAAGGATATTCCTGTAATTGTCAACTTCAAAGCGTACTTTATTTATGACGATGAGAAAAAAGAGATAGGGCATTTTGTAGTATTAACAGGGTATGATAACAACACATTTCATTTAAACGATCCAAGAGACGGAGAAAGGAGAAAAATAGAAAAAAATAAATTGATATCTGCAATTAAAAGCAATGCTCTTACTTCTAGTGCTTACCTTCTTGTTATCCAAAGTAAAACAATATAACACTCATTACGAGCAGTGAAAGCAAGTTAAAAACATTGTTCAAAAACCATAGTTTCCAAGGCTTTCCTTCCCACAAAACGACACCTATAGTTACTGTCGCGTTAAATCCAAGCCAAAGCAGCAACCCCGCAAATAGTGCTGAAACTAAGTTGCCCACGTTAAGGATGACTAAAAAATATCCAAGAACATATGCTCCAACTACCGAAGAAACAAACATCCAAAAGTAGCTTGCGCCCATTCCTTCTTCCTTTCTTCTTTTCAAAAAAGCTTTTGAAAGTCCTGCTGCCCTCATCCAACTTTCTCCAAACACTTTTGGAGAAAACCAAATCATTCCAAGAATAATTGATGCTAAAGCCGCCCCTCCAACACCGTAATAATTCAATGCTACTAACATTAATCACACCCCGCAAATATTCTTTAACTACTCTTTTGTAGATTATATATTTAAATCTTCTTATACATATGTTAAACATTAAGTTTATAAATTAAAAACACCATATGGGTTCCGGTGATAAAATGATTGTGGATAAGAAAATGATGCCTATGATGTTAATGATGATATTATTAATGATTATTTCTATCGTTTTTGCTTATCAGGGCGTCATCATGCATTCTCAGGTAACTAATCAGGAAGCTGTATTCCATGGATTACTAGGAAATTATTTCATCCAATCAAAAGCTGTAAGGGACTCGGCAGAAACAGGCTCTGATTTAAATCAGGACTTGGTTGAAATCCGAAAGTTTCCCTCAGAGCTTTTAAGGCTGAAATTGGTTGGTGTTGGTAAACTCCTCACAGGGATTTATATCTTGCTATTTGGTATTTTAATAGCACTTATAATGATGCCAGTTAGGCTAAAGAAATTGATTGAAACATAAACTTTATTTTTTTTATTTTTTTAAAATATTCCTTTGATTTTTTCAAAAAACTTCTTAGTGGGGTTTTCACTCATACTTTCAAACTCTTTTAAAAGACTTCTTTGCTTTTGATTAAGATTTTTCGGTACTTCAACATTTACAACAACCATTTGGTCGCCTGCTCCTGTTTTGTTGAGGTGTTTGATGCCTTTCTCTTTCATCCTAAACATTGTTTGAGGCTGTGTTCCTGGCGGGATTTTCAGTGTTGCTTTTCCTTTAAGTGTTGGAACTTCTATTTGGTCGCCAAGTGCTGCTTGTGAAAATGATATTGGGAGTTCAATATAAAGATTGTCACCTTCTCTTTCAAAGACTTGGTGCGGTCTGACATGGATTATTATGTATAAGTCTCCCGGTGGGCCCCCTTTAATGCCTGCTTCGCCTTCGCCTGGAACCCTCACCCTAACACCTGTGTCAACACCGGTAGGGATTTTAATGTCAATTCTTTTTCTTACATCGACTCTTCCATCACCATGGCATTTTTTGCATGGTTTTTTTATCTCTTTTCCTGCGCCTCTGCATGTTTTGCATGTTGAAGATGTTTGAAAAACACCAAATGGTGTTCTTTGCTGTCTTGTCTGAACTCCAGAGCCGCCGCAAGTTTCGCATGTTACAATATCTGAGTGATGCTCAGCACCTTTTCCCTCGCACACATCACAAGTCTCAAGCTTTGGAATTGTTACTTGTTTTTTTGTACCAAATGCAACTTCTTCCAGTGAGATTTCCATTTCAAAGCGAAGGTTCGCTCCCCGCATTGGACCTTCTCTTCTTGCTCTTCTGCTTCCAAAGGCACCTCCGCCAAAGAACTGGTCAAATATATCTCCAAAGTCAAAGCCATCCCCAAACCCCTGTCCTTGTGAAAAATCTCTAAAGTCAAAGCCGCCGGGGCCAAATGCCTCTTCTGCTGTTCCAAATCTGTCGTAATTTGGGCGTTTCTTATCGTCGCCAAGAACAGCTGCAGCCTCATTTATCTCTTTGAATCTTTCTGATGCGTTTGGATCTTCCTTGTTTAAGTCTGGGTGGTATTTTTTTGCAAGACGCTTATATGCCTTTTTTATGTCTTCTTTTGACGCGTCATTTGAGACACCCAGAGTTTCATAGTAGTCCTTATCCATTCTTTATCATCTCTTTGAAATCAACTTCATTTAGTTTTATCAAATAGTCAGGTGAAAGCCCTGTTATTTTAAAGATATCCTTTTCAAGCAAAAATATCTTTTCGTCTGTTTTTTTGACAAACTCCTCATTTCCAACAATGTCTCCATATAAATGACCATATCTGTCATGTGCGTCATCAAGTCTTTGTTTTAATGTGGTTATCTTGTCAAATTTCGCTATCTTGTCTGCATAGTAGATGAGCTTTTCCTCCCAGTTTTTTAAGACGTCATTAATCTGAAGATATTTATGTGCCTGGACAATTTCTGATATTTTTGGGTATTTACTATCAAATTCTAGAACAAATGCTTCCTCATGGTTTTTGCCTTCAAATCTTTGCTTTAGCTCGTTCCATTTGTCTTGCTTTTCGCCCTTTTCACCTTTTAGATGTTCTTGTGTGTAATCATCTATTTCAATAATTTTGAATATATCATGCAATAGCGCGGCAGGAATTAAAGTCTTTAATTCAACTTTTTCTCCTTTTTCAATGAGTTTTTCTCCAATAAAATAACATATTTTTGCAACAGCTTCGCTGTGTTTTATAACTATCTCTGGTGTTTTGTACTCATTCAGTATTTTGTAGCAATTATTGATTGTCAATTCTTTGTCTATCATGATAATCCATATCCTCCTCTGTAATTAATAATCCTAATTGCTCATACAACAATTCACTTGAAATAATTTTCGAATAAATTTCGGGTCTTAACAAACTACGTTTATTACCATGACCAAAAGTATATAGAACTTCATTAGCAAATATTCTCGTTTGGGGATTAAATTTTATGATAGAAACAAGTTTATCTAAAGACAACCCTACATTCATAAAAATATTCAATTTTTCTTCAGCTTTTTTTATGTCATCTGATTCGTATAAAACTGAAGCTGCATAAAATTCAAGAGCCCGTAATTTTAATACATTTTTGGATTTGGTATCCATTTTAAAAAAAATTAAAAAAGAAGAAAATTATTTCTTTTTCTTCTTTTCATCCCCTTCTTTGTCTTCCTTGTCTTCTTTCTCGTCAACTACTTCTGCATCAACTACTTTTTCATCTTTCTTGCCGCTTTTGATTTCAGGCTCTGCTTGCGCCTGAGCTTGTGCAGCTGCCGCCTTTTGATAGAGTTCTGTTGACATCTTTTGTACTTTGTCGTTTATTTCGTCCATTTTCTTCTTTATTTTGTCAACGTCTTTTTTCTCTGGCTCAAGCAGTTTTTTAAGTTCGTCGACTTCTGCTTTTACTTCTTTTAGCTGCTTATCATCTACTTTTCCTTCAAAGTCTTTAAAGAGCTTTTCTGAAGTAAACACCAATGTGTCTGCTTGGTTTATTGTCTCTACTTCTTCTTTTCTTTTCGTGTCTTCTTCAGCGTGCGCTTCTGCATCTTTTTTCATCTTCTCTATATCTTCGTCTGACAATTTTTGTGACGCTGTGATTTTCACGCTTTGCTCTTTGCCTGTCCCAATGTCCTTGGCACTTACGTGGATGATACCGTTTGCATCTATGTCAAAAGTGACTTCGATTTGAGGCACACCTCTTGGCGAAGGAGGTATCCCAACAAGGTCAAACTGACCAAGAAGCTTGTTGTCTGCAAACATAGGCCTTTCCCCTTGAGAAACCCTGATAGTTACTGCTGGTTGATTATCTTCTGCAGTTGAGAAAGTCTGTGATTTCTTGGTTGGTATCGTGGTGTTCTTTTCTATTAGCTTTGTAAATATACCTCCAAGAGTCTCTATTCCAAGCGATAATGGCGTCACGTCAAGTAACAGGATGTCTTTTACTTCGCCAGCAAGGACCCCTGCCTGGATAGCTGCGCCTTGTGCAACGCATTCCATAGGGTCAACCCCTCTTTCAGCTTGTTTCCCAAAGTAGTCTTCGACAAACTTTCTTACTATTGGCATCCTGGTAGGTCCGCCAACAAGAATTATCTTGTCAAGCCCGCCTTTTTTGAACTTTGCATCTTTTATCGCTGTTTCCATCGGTGCTTTGCACTTTTGCACTATTGGATCAACAAGCTTTTCAAGCATTGCCCGCTTAAGGTTTGTTTGCATATGCAATGGTCCTTTGTCTGTTGATGTTACAAAAGGAAGGTTTATATCTGTCTCGAGTGTAGTTGACAGTTCTATTTTTGCCTTTTCTGCAGCTTCTCTTAATCTTTGATATGCGACGTCGTCTTCTGTTAGATCAATTCCCTGTTTTTCTTTGAATTCTTTTGCAAAGTGCTTGATTATAGCCTCATCCATATCAGTTCCGCCAAGCTGTGTGTCTCCTGAAGTTGATTTTACTTCAAAGACTCCTTCTGAGAAGTCCATGATTGTAACGTCAAGTGTCCCTCCGCCAAAGTCAAATACTAATATTTTTAGTTCTTTGTCTGCTTTGTCAACGCCGTATGCCAGGCTTGCTGCTGTTGGCTCATTGACTATTCTTACGACTTCAAGTCCAGCGATTTCTCCTGCGTCTTTTGTTGCCTGCCTTTGGTTATCATCAAAGTAGGCCGGTACTGTAATGACTGCTTTTTCTACTTTTTCTCCTAAGAATTCTTCTGCATCTTTTCTGATTTTTTGCAGGATATATGCCGAAATTTGCTGCGGAGTGTATTCTTTGCCGTTTACTTTATATTTAAAGTTTGACCCCATCTTTCTTTTTGCGGCCATTATTGTGTTTTCAGGGTTTGACACTGCCTGTCTTCTCGCAGGTTCTCCTACAAGCATCTGTCCGTCTTTTGTAAATGCCACAACTGAGGGGAATGCTTTCCCATATTGCGTTGTTCCTTCCGCTGATGGAACTATTGTTGGTTTCCCAGCCTGCAGCACTGCAGCTGCAGAGTTTGATGTACCCAAATCTATTCCAATAATCTTTTCCTTTTTTGTTTTTTCTTTACTCATTTTGTTTACCTCCTAAATCATAATCTTTGTACCCAAGGATTTCCTTGAGTTTTTCTTCGCCCACCATGTCTTTAGGGTGTGCACCTTGAATTGATGGTTTAACATCCACTCTCGCCGCCCATTGCCTTATTGACTCAGGGTCGTCTTTGTCAACAAGAAAGTTTGATGTGTACCATTCTGAGATTGCTTGCCCGTGTTCTGAGCAGATACCTATTCTGCAATGGAGCGGTTTTACAAGGTTTATTGCGCATTTCTTATCTTTTAGAAATACACACGGTCCAAATGGCAAGTCTCCTACTTTGTTTATTTTTGGTTTGTACAATTCTTTGTTGAAAACTTTAATTTTTTCAAAATGTTTTTCTTTGAGTTCTTTTTTTGTTAAGTTTAGTTGTTCTGCGATTTGTTTTAGCTCTTGTTCTTGGGTATATCCTGAACCCATTGAGCAGCAGTGTCCGCACATTCTACATCCTTTTCCATGCTGTAAAACTTCTTCTTTTGGTGTGTCCTTATGTATCTTATGTATCATTTGACAATCTTCACCTTCGCATGTCTAATTACTTTGTCTTTTAGCATGTATCCTTCTTGAAGGACTTCAATGATAGTGTCGGTTTCCTTATTTGATTTTTCTGCAAGCATAGCTTCGTGATAGTGAGGGTCAAATTGTTTTTTTAATGATTCAATTTTTTTTAGTCCTTCATTTTTCAATATGGATAAAAGTTCAGTATATATTAACTGGACTCCCTGCTTAAATTTTTCACTATCCTTGTTGTCTTTTAATGCTAGTTCAAAAAGATCCAGTATATGCAATATTTTTTCTATAAATACCGCACTAGCATATTCTGATTGCGCTTCTTTTTGTTTTTCAACAATTTTTTTGTAATTTTCAAAGTCTGCCTGGAGCCTTTGAAGTGTTTCTGTAAGCTCCTTTATCTTTTGGTCTTTAGTTTGTTTTTTTGTCATAATATCACCTAAAATAAAAAAATTATTTGATATCTATTCTTTTTGATTTTTTATGGCCTACTTGTTTTTTTGGAGCTTCTATTTTCAAAACGCCATTCTCATACGTATCTATTGTGTTCTCTGATTTTACTTCCGCAGGCAGAGATATTCTTCTAAAAAAAGAATCTGTTCTCTCAAAGCACATGTATGAGTCTTTTTCTTTAATCTCCTGTCTTTCTTTCTTTTCGACTTTTACTTCTATCCTGTCATCTGTAATGTTTAATTCGATATCTTTTTTTTCTACGCCGGGAAGTTCAATTTTTGCCAGTATTTTATCATCTGTTTCCTTTATATCACAAAGAGGGGTTCTAAACTGGCTTGTTTGCAGACCTTTCCCTTTACTAAACCCTAAAAGGTGTTTATTTGATTTTCCAAAAAAATTTCTATTAAAAAAATTTAATTCTCTATTCATCCTTTCTATTTCACCAAATATATCCCAAACCATTCAAATCACCTCACTACTAGTTGTTGACTTAAAACCAACAACCTGTTGATGTAAGCTCAACTACTATATAAATGTTTCGGTTAAGTTTAAATAGTTTATTAACATCCTTATCTAAAATGAGAGTAAAATATAGCAAAGTAACTATAATCAAATTCAACAGAGAGCCAGAACTGTCAAATGTAGACCAAGAACTACAGTGGATTGGTACATCTTTAGGGCTTTTTAATCCACGCGACAAAGACAGAAGCTGCTACAGAGTATTTATCACACTTCTAAGAGCAATGAAGACAAGTGAAAGCCTTTCTTCAGATGAACTCGCATTTAGGCTTGACCTGACAAGAGGCACAGTAGTACATCACCTAAATACGCTTCTTTCTGCTGGAATCATAATTGAGTCTGGAAACAGATATCATTTACGTGAAGAATCCCTAAAAAAAGTCATTGAAGAAATGAAAAAAGACATGGACAGCACTTATGACAACCTCATTTCTGTGGCAGACGAAGTGGATAAGAAGCTTGGACTCTAGATAATTTTATAAATAATATATTTCTCGCAAGTTTATGAACAAAATTATCGCTGTTGTTGGAATGACAGGGAGTGGGAAGACTGAGACAGCTGAATATATCGAGTCAAATGGTTATCAATTCTTAAGATTTGGACAAATCGTGATGGATGAAATCAAAAAAAGAGGGCTGACTCCAACAGAAAAGCATGAAAAAGAGATTAGAGAGAGATTTAGAAAAGAACATGGAATGGCAGCATTTGCTATTCTAAACCAGCCAAAAATAGAAGAATTACTAAAAAAAGGGCCAGTTGTTATCGATGGACTTGGCTCATGGGATGAATACAAAGTCTTAAAAGAAAAATACAAAGAAAACATTATTGTACTATCAATATTTGCGTCGCCAAAAATAAGATATGAAAGATTATCAAAAAGAACCCTAAGCTCACACGATAAACATGTCAAAAAAAGACCTGCAACGATTGAACAAGCCAAGTCAAGAGACAAAGCAGAAATTGAAAACACACACAGAGCAGGACCAATTGCGATGGCAGACTATACTATTATCAATGAAGAATCAGAAGAAATTCTTAAACAAAACATTGATAAATTCATTAAAGAACTCTGATTAAAATGGGAAGACCAACAAAAGAAAAATACTACCTAAACATCGCAGAAGAAGTATCAAGGCGCAGCACATGTATGAGTGTTCAAATCGGTGCAGTTATTGTCAAAGATGACCAAATCATCGCAACAGGCTACGTTGGTGCTCCTAGAAAGACTCTTGATTGTTACGAAAGAGGAAATTGTCTTAGGCGGGAATTAAAAGTTCCTTCAGGTCATAGATACGAGCTTTGCAGAAGCGTTCATGCAGAACAAAACGCGATAATCAACGCCGCGAGAGCTGGAGTAAATCTTCTTGGCGCAGATATATACCTTCATGGAAAAAGAATTTGGGAAGGCAAAAACGAACTTATCAATGGCGCGCCTTGTTTCATTTGCAAAAAAATGGTTATTAATGCAGGTATTTCAAAATTCATAACCCATGATAAAGAAGGCAAAACAAAAAGATTTGATGTCGGGAAATGGGCGGATGCATGGAAACATAAAGATATGTTTGATGACATGGATTTATTTGATGCAGGCCAATATGGGGAAAAAAGCTAAGAAATCTTAAGAAATTTTCCCTTACTAGTTTTTCCAGATTTTATCTCAACTTTTTTCTTTAGTTTTTTTGAAAAAAACTTTATAATTTCAATATTTGCTTTGCCGTCGATTGGTTGGGCTTTCACTGAAACTCTTAATGCTTTTTTAGAATCATCAAAAGAAAGTATTTCTGTTCTACGTGCCCCTGTCTTTACAATTATTTTGAGAACCCCGCCCTTAACATATTTTGACAAGTCCATCATGCATAGTCGCGCCAGGTGTGGCCGCACTTCTCGCACTTTAAGAACTTTGTTTCTGGCTCATCAGCAGCCCTAGTCTGAACAGTCCAGTAATAAGCCTTGTTATGGCCGCATTTTGGGCATTCTTCATCAGTCAAAGGCAATGTTTTGGTTTCTTCATCGGTTATAACTTCTATCTCTTTATCCTCTGTGCTGACTTTCTCTGTTATTGGTTTGACTTCTTCAACTTTCTTATTAGTGTATCCACATTTACAATTTAGAACTGTAGTTCCTTTTTCCTTTTTCGGTGTTAATAATGAACCGCATTTTGGACAAAACATCATAAATTATCACCTGTTAAAAGAATAATTCTTTCGCCCCCTTTATAAAGTTAACGGCTAAAATCTTAATCCATCCAAGATATGGTACCCTCATACTCGCTCTTCCTATTATTCTATCCCCTGTTATGTTTGCTTCTCCCACTTCCATATTAATGCCGGCGTTGTGATCTCCTTTTGTCTGAAAAACCTTGTTGTTCTCGCCAGATATTTTCACAACCCTGTGAATGATGGGGTCGGGACGCGAGCTTGTAGTAAATACTATGACATCTCCAACTTCAATTTTTTCTGGGTTTGTGCCAAAAAGTATCATTATGTCCCCTGTGTTAAAACCGTTCTTAAAAGAGAAATCGCTAAACTCATCCTTAGATATGTTAAGCTTGGAGTAAAAATCTCCGCATGTATCCCAATAAAAGTCAAAACTAACTCTTTGATTTTGCTCAAATAGTTCTCCGCACAAATAGTATTTTTCAGGTCCTGCATCAACTATTTTGTGCTCCATTGAACCAGAAACCACGGCAACTACAGGGAAATCTGTGCCAAAAACAAGGCCAAGTCCGGGATACACTATGAATTTTATGAGTAAAAATGCGAGGAGAATGTTTACTATCCATGAACCTATGCTGTCATCTTCCCAGATAAACCACCAGGTGTTTTTTAGCCACCTCTTTACTTTTTTCCAATCCATAAGATTATCTGACTTTGCATATACATTAAAAACCTTTCGAAAACGTTTATATAAAAACATAGATTAACCCAGTATTATGAAGAAAAAAAGGTTTTGCCCGGGATGTGGAAAAGCAATTAGCGAAACGCAAGAGTTTTGCAAAGGCTGCAGACCAAAAGAAGAAATCTCATTTAAAGACATATATTTTCAATACTGTTCAAACTGCGGCACATATTTTCATAAAAATAAATGGATAAAGACAAAAGACTTGGAAAGTGCAATTATAAATTCTGTAAATGATTCTGTGAAGCAAAAAGTTGACAAAGTAACTCCAAACATCCCTGATGTAACAATCGCGCCAGGAGTAAATGTTGATTTTACTGCAACTGTTTTAACTGACGCTGTAGATTATGAGATTCCTGGCAGGGTTCTTGTGACTCTTTGTCCGAAGTGTGCCAAGCAAAGCGCTTCATATTTTGAGGGTATACTCCAGATAAGAAACCCAAAAGAGGATGTTATTGATTATGTGAAAGAAAGGATTGACAGCGACGATTCAATTCATATAAGCAAAACAGAAGTTGTTAAAGGTGGCGTGGATTTTTACGTTTCTTCAAACAAGTTTCTTAGAAAGCTTGGAAAAGAGATAAAAAAACGATTTGATGGAGAGCTTAAAGAATCTCCACAGCTTTTTTCTAGAAACAGGCAAACATCCAAAGATATTTACCGTTTGAATGTTTTATTTCGATGTGGATAGTTTACTACTAAAGGATAAGGTTTAAATATAAGTGATAAAAAATTTGTTTAGTGGATTATATTGGCAGGTAATAATACGCGCGGTAAACTAAAGATAATTGCAACTGGTTCTGGAAGAAAAATAGCAGAAAGAATAGCTATGCAACTTAAAGAATACAGACAAAAAGAGGATTATGAAGATTGCGACCTGCTTGTCAACACTAACGAAGTTGAATTTGGAGATGGAGAAATAAAAACAGATGTTCTTGATAGTCTAAGAGGTGCAGATGTTTATGTAATTGCTGATTGTGCAAGTAGTGTTCACCCCCATCCGACTCATCCTTTCACAGTTGACCAAAATATTCGTTCATTAACTACTGCTATTTCAGGCTCAATTGAAGCTAAGCATATAACTGCTGTTCTTCCTTATTTCCCATACTCAAGACAAGATAAAAGAATATCAAGAGAAGGAATAACTGCCAGGGATGTTGCACGAGAAATAGAAAGGGTTGGCACAAATCAAGTAATAACTTTTGACATCCACAACCCCGCAATTGCTGGTTTTTTCGTTAACCCAAGAGTCACACTAGAGAACCTTTTAGCATCAAAAAACATAATAGATAGAATCAGGGAGTATTTTGATTTAGATAATCTTGTTATTTGTTCACCTGACGCCGGCGGAGTAAAAAGAGCCGAGCATTATTGTGGACACTTAGGAACCAATCTAGCAATCATCTACAAAGACAGAGACTACAAAAACCCAGGGAAAATAAATAAAATGTTTTTAATGGGAAATGTCAAAGATAAAGAAGTCTTAATTGTTGATGATATGGTAGCATCTGGCGGAACCATGGAAGTTGCGTTAAAAACATTAAGTGATGCAGGAGCCAAATCTATTAGCTATGCTGTAACACATGCAATTTTGAATAGAGGTCAAAGAGATCAAAAAACAGGAATCCCGCCGTCCATTTCAGGAAAAGACATAGTTGTAAAATGCCATCAAGAGGGCCTATTGGACAAATTCTACTTTGCCGAAATAATTGACCACGGTCAATTTTTTGAGAAGCATAAAGATTTCATGGTTCCTGTTTCTGTAGATAAGTATCTTGCCAAAGTCATACATCATCTTAACACAGAACAATCAATAAGTGCGCTTCTTGCAAAAGATCATGTACTCTAATAATCCTTGACATTCTTTTGCCCTTTGCGTTTGTTAGGCTTTACTGCTTCTATTTCTTTTCCAACCTGTTTTTTAATGTCAATTGCGACTTTTTCTCCAAGAAGTTGCTTTAGCTTTGCTGTGTCTACTTTTGAAACGTCCGCAAGTGTCTTTACGTTGTTTCTATACATTTTTCTCGCCCTTACTCTACCAATGTTTCTAAGTCTGATTAGCGACAATAATTCTGCTTTTACACCATGCTTAAGCCTAATCTGTGTTTTTCTAATGTTTTTAATTAATTCCATGAAGCCCATAAGTCTAGCAAACTCTGCCGAGGCGTTTAATAGCCACTCTGCCTCATTTAGTTTTGCCCTAAATTCACCTGGTCTAACATTGTATATTTCCAAGATGTCATGCTCATCCAGTTCATTTGTCCATTCTTCCAAGACCATTGCCGTCTTTATCGTGTTTAGAAAGTCGTCGTATTCCATGTCATACATTGGGGGAGGCACATAAAGTAAATTGCTTTCGTTTTCTGCTATTTTTTCTTCAACCATCGACACTTCTCTTACACCTGTCCTAAATATTGGCCTCATTTCTAGCGTTGAGGTTATCATGTGAGTATATGAAAATTCGTCTGTGATTTTTTGTGTGGCTCTGCGTAAACAGGTTATCATAAAGTTTGCAGTTAAAGGGTCGATATAGAGTTGTGCCACTCTTTGTCCTAATTTTGTTGCTTCTAATTTATCATTCATTACTTCTGATGCTGACTTGAAGTAGTCGTTTGCGTCTTTTAAGAATTCCCATTCCTGCAAAAGCCCAATCATTTTGTCAATGATTTTTTCAAGTTTTCCCATGTCCTCGTATTGTTTTGCCCAAAACGTTTGTGAAAAAAAGCTGATAAGTTCTTTTCTTGAACCTACAAACTCTGTAGATATTAATGATAAGATATATGTTCTTAGAACCGGCTCTGCTGCCAGTTTTGAAAAGATTTGTTCAGGAGGTGCTTTGATGAAATTATCTATAATATTTTGTTTGTCATCTTTTGTTTGGGATATACAAATTGCCTCTCCAAAGTCTTCATGCCCAGGCCTCCCAGCACGTCCTGCCATTTGATGGTATTCTATGACTTGTATCCATTCCATACCCCAGCGTCCGCCGTATCGCTTTAAGTCTCTTATTATAGTCCTAAATGCTGGCATATCGATTCCGTATGCTAATGTTGGAGTTGAGCATATTATCTTTATGCTGCCATTTCTAAAGTTGTCTTCTATTAGCTCTCTTTGTTTTGCAGCAAGCCCTGCGTGATGAAATGCTATCCCTTTTCTGATTATGTTTGCGAGGCGCTCGCACTGTCTTGTTGGTCTGGTTAGCGCCTTTCTTGCTTTTTCTGCTAATGAGTCTAAGTTCACGTCTTTTATTTTAGAAGCGATTTTTTCTGCAACAGATTCTGCTGCTCTTTTGCTGTTTACAAAGATTAAGGCTTGCTTGTTTATGTTTATAGTATCTAAAGAGATGTTTAGTGTTGGCTCAGAATATTTTTCTTCAATCTTTGTTTTCATAAGATTTTAGAATCCTTTTGTTTTTATAAGGATTTGGTTAACAAATGTCCAGTGAGTGTTATAAGATAAATTAGGAGTAATATTTATTAATTTATTTAAGAATCCTTATCAGATGGAATATCAAAGGCATCCATTAACCAAAAGTTTTAGTAAACTTATTGATATACTTGCATATAGGCAGGAGATTATTGGAATTGAAAACCTCAAGAGAGCTCATGGGAGATATCCATACATAACTTATGCTTCTTCTCACACAGACAATATGGATTTTTATTTATTGAATTCGGTTGTTACTAAACATTTAGGCTGGGAAAATCACCCGGTTTTTATTTATAGGGATGATTTAAGGATTCCGTTCTTATTTGATAGTCAGCTGCCACAGTGGTTTAGCACTTGGTTTATTGAAACATTAGGTAAGTCTATCCCGATAAGTCAGAAGGGAGGGAAGTCAAGTCTTAGAAAAATTGTGAAAGGAGAAGTTAAAAATGCTCTTGAGGAAGGAAAACGTATAGTGTTATTTCCAGGTGCAACCAGAAAGTTTGGTGTACGAAATCCATATATAGAAATAACTACGAATTTATACATACGAAATCAGGAAAAATATGGTATTATTAACGGCCATGCGTTTGTTCCTATTGGAATGATTCATGATGAAAAAAACAAAAAATCGATTATTAGGTTTGGCGAGGCAATCGAAGTATATAGTGATTCAAAGAATATTGGGAAAAAAGTATGGATTGAAATTGCTGATTTGACAGAAACAGATATTTCTGACATAGTTGATGAAGAAGAAGCTAAAAACCTGCTCATAAAAGAGATTAGAGAGCACATAAAGATTGAGAATAGAACTGTGCACGATTAAAATGGTGGGCCCGCGGTGACTTTCATAACCGTTCCGCTGGTTTTTTCGCAGTGTATTAAAGCATTTTTGCTTTAATGCGCTCTTGCGTGTCAACCGAGCGTAACCAGTTGTTT
>JAAOYE010000067.1 GCA_018221175.1 Candidatus Woesearchaeota archaeon | reverse complement strand
TGCCCGTTTGGAACAGACGACAACGGCCTTGCAACCGACAGGCTTATTGAAAGAATGAACAAAGTAAGAAGCAAAGACATGGACAGAAAAGAATACATCAAGCTTTGCCTTAAAACCCTAAAAAAAATATTGCCAGAATTCATCCAAGATTGGAAAGACATAGGCATGAGCTGCGACTTTGACATCTATTATTCAACTATCAACGACTACTCAAGAAAAATAAGCCAAAAATCATTCTTAGATTTATACAAAGAAGGTCGGGAATACAGAAAAGAAGCACCAACGCTTTGGTGTCCAGAGTGCCACATGGCAATCGCACAAGTTGAACTTGAAGACAAAGAGCATGATTCAACATTTAATGACATCGCATTTAAGCTTCCTGATGGAAAAGACATTGTTATAGCTACAACACGCCCAGAGCTTTTGCCGGCATGCGTTGCAATGTTTTATCATCCAGATGACAAGCGCTACAAGAAATACAAAGGAAAAAAAGCAAAAGTGCCTCTTTTTGGCCACGAAATAGAAATTATGCCAGATGAGAGGGTTGATCCAGAAAAAGGAACAGGCATTGTCATGTGCTGTACATTTGGGGACCAAACTGATATGGAATGGTATTTTCAATACAACTTGCCTTTAAGAGAAGCAATTGATGGTCATGGAATAATGACTAGTGTTGCGCAAAAATATGAAGGAATGAAAATAAAAGAAGCAAGAAAAAAGATTCTTGAAGACTTAAAAAAACAAGGACTTTTAAAAAAGCAAAAGCATATACACCACGCAGTTAATGTTCACGAAAGATGCCACACAGAAATAGAAATAATTCATTCAAAACAATGGTTTATCAAATATCTTGACTTAAAAGACCATTTTCTAAAAGCTGGGAATAAGCTGAACTGGTATCCCAAATTCATGAAAAATAGGTATGATAACTGGGTAAAAGGACTTAGATGGGACTGGTGCATTTCAAGGCAACGGCATTTTGGAATTCCAATACCAGTTTGGTATTGCCACAAATGCGACGAAGTGGTGACAGCAGAAGAGTCGCAGCTGCCAGTTGATCCAACAGAAGACAAGCCGCCAGTTGAAAAATGCACAAAATGCAACTCAAAAGATTTCACTCCAGAAAATGATGTACTTGATACTTGGGCAACTTCAGCACTTTCTCCAAAACTCGCAGCAAATCTTTTTGAAAATCACAAAATCTACAAAAAACTCTATCCTATGAACCTAAGGCCTCAAGCGCACGACATTATCAGCTTTTGGCTTTTTAACACACTTGTCAAGGGGCAGCTTCATGACAACACAAATCCATGGGAAGATGCAATGATATCTGGCTGGGCGCTTGACCCGCACGGCAAGAAAATGAGTAAATCCAAAGGTAATGTTATTGAACCCCAAGAAATGCTAGAAAAATATTCAGCTGATGCTCTTAGGTTTTGGGCTGCAGGTTCTAAGCTTGGTGAGGATATGCCGTTTCAGGAAAAAGACCTAGTCACTGGCCAAAAAACTGTTACAAAGCTTTGGAATGCGACAAAGTTTGCAATTGTACACCTTAAGGATTATGACTTAAAAAAACCAAAGGAACTTCAAACCATTGACAAGTGGCTTTTGTCCAGGCTTAACAAGGTGATTAAGGATTCTACTGAGAATTTTGATAGATATGAATATTCTAAGACAAGACAGGAAACAGACAAATTCTTTTGGCAGATTCTTTGCGACAACTATCTTGAAATTGTAAAAGACAGACTTTATAATCCTGATAATTATTCAAAAGACGCAAGAAAATCAGTACAGTATACTCTTTACACAGCGTTTTTGTCAGTCTTAAAGTTAATGGCGCCTATAATGCCTTTTATTACTGAAGAAATTTATCATCTTTACTTTGCTAAAAAAGAAGGTGAAAAATCGATTCATAACAGTTCTTGGCCAAAATTTGATAAAACTATGGTTGATGGCAATGCACAAAACGCTGGCGACATAGCAGTAGACATCGTTGCTGCTGTGAGGAAATATAAGTCAGACAATCAGTTGTCGCTAAAGGAAGAGATTAAAAAGTTAACAATAGATGTTTCTGGTGAAAATAAAAAACATGTTAATAAAGTTATTGACGACATAATTGCAGCAACAAAAGCAAAAACAGTGGAGTTTGCAAAAGCAAAAGAACTAAAGACTCCTAACTTTAAGATAAAAATAAGGATAAATTAGATTTTTAGTTCTTTTTTGATTGCATCCCTGTCAAAACCAATGATTACTTTGTCACCAATTAGGGTTTGTGGTACTCCGGTGTGGCCTGAGCGTTCAATCATTTCATTTGCTGCTTCTTGGTCTTTTGAAACGTCGACTTCTTCATACTTTATCTTGTTTTCGTTTAAGAAATCCTTTACCATGTGACAGTATGGGCATACAGGTGTTGTGTAAATCTTTACTTTTTTTGACATTTTTACACCTCCAATTGTAAATAAAAATTGTTTTTTGTTATAATAAGCTTTGTGTTTAAAGGTTAAAAGGCCAAGTTATCATTAAATAATAGTAACATTTAAATATGTTTTAATATTTATCGACTAAATAATAAAGGGAAATGTGATGAAATCAACAAATATAACAGTACGGGATGATGTTATAATTAATCATGTTAATTTTGAAAGAGAGGAAACATCAAATTCTCTTATTGAAAATATTTGCAAAGCTTATAAATTAACTAGAAAAGAAGATGAAAAAAGAATTACAGATATCGTGCACAGCTGCTATTCAATAAAGGATGCTAGAAAACTCCTAGTTGCATTGCTTGGAAAGCATGTTAATAATGAATGTTATTCATATAAATTAAAAAGATTTTACGAAGCATTTCAAAATAATGGTTTTTTGACTAATATAGAAGATATTACAGAAAGTTTTGAAGGTTTTACACCAGAAAACATTGAAAAAATAATGAGTGGCATCAAAGAAAATGGATATCATAAAAATCCATAGAAAATTATATTAATAACAAATCTAAGAAAAACACAAACAAACACAGGGGGAATGATAAACATGAAGAAAGGGGCAAAACCAACAGCAATAGATTATGAGATAAGAGAAAAATTAAGAGAGAAATCTAGACCAGAAATCATTACTGGAAAGATTGTTAGTGACCATTTCAACTCTGATTATCGATCAGAACCTTATGCAAGCAGCCATAGTGGAGTTTTTTCTGAGTCACCTGGAAGAGAAAATTATTCTATTTTTGAAGTTGGCCACGAAATAGATGTTTTGTCTGAATTAAACAGCATAAAACTAGACCAAAAACAAGTTGAAGAAGAAATAAAAGATCCGTTATTTTTAGAAAAAGTAATAGCTGATTTATGATTTAGTAAATTCTTTTTTATATTTTTTCAACATTAACACCATCAGTAGTGTCTAGAAGTTGATAACCTTTCTTTTTGATTTCGTCTCGGATTTTGTCTGCGGTTTTCCAGTCTTTTTCTTTTCGAGCTTTTTCACGTTTATCAATAAGTTCTTTGACGTCTTTGGATACTTTGACTTTTTCTTGTTTCATATCTTTAAATCCAAGGCCAAGAACTTTGTCAAAATCAAGTAGCAACTCATATTTGTCTTTGTTGGAAAGATTTTTTTCACGCAAAACTTCATTAACAACAGCGAGTGCTTTTGGAATATTCAAATCATTTTCAATTGAGTCAATAAATTCTTTTTCAAAATTCGTCTTAACTTCAATATCACTATCCTTTTGCTCTCTAAGACTATTTCTTATTTCAATAACCCTGTTTTTCAAATGATTGTATGAACTCTTTGCACTCTTTAGACCTTCCCAGCTAAACTTCAACTGCTGCCTGTAATTTGCAGTCAAACAAAAATACCTGTAAATAATCGGTTCAAATCCTTTGTCAACCAAACTCCGCAATTTTAAAAAGTCACCTTTTGACTTGCTCATTTTATCTTTGTCAATAACCAAAAATTCGCCGTGAAGCCAGTACTTAACCCATGGTGATTTCCCAAACGCAGCCTGTGACTGTGCAACCTCGTTAGTGTGATGCACAGGGATATGGTCAATTCCTCCAGTGTGTATTTCAAACTGCTTTCCAAGGTACTTTGAGCTCATAGCACTGCATTCAATATGCCAGCCAGGGTAGCCCATACCCCAAGGACTATCCCACTTCATCTCCTGCTCTGTAAATTTGGATTTTGTAAACCACAAGACAAAGTCAAAATGATTTTTTTTGTTCTTGTCAGTCTCTACCCTTGCACCTTCCTTTAACTGCTCTAAATTTAGGTTTGCAAGCTTTGTGTAATCCTTGAACTTTGAAGTGTCAAAATAGACGTTTCCGCCAGAAACATATGCGTAGCTGTTTTTTTCTATTCTTTTGATAATATCAATCATTTCTTTGATGTGGTCTGTTGCTTTTGG
>JAAOYE010000066.1 GCA_018221175.1 Candidatus Woesearchaeota archaeon | reverse complement strand
GGTGTTGGAACGTGCAAGATGGTAACAGTTGATGGCGATGTCACAGAAGTGTCAGGCGCGATGCAGGGGGGATTTAGAAAAAGAACAGGTGCTGGCGGATTTAAAGAATCAGATGTTGAAGAGGATATCAAGAAAAAAGAAGGAGAGCTAAAAGACTCACAAAACATTGTACAAACTCTTGAAAAAAGAAAATCAGAAAACGAAGAATTAATTGAGCGTCTAAGAACAACAAAAGCAAACCTTGAAGGGGATATAATCAAAATAGAAAAAAGCCTCCACCTTGAAGATGGAGACCTCGATGCTGATAAAAAAACGCAAAACGATATCGAACAAAAACTCGAAGACGTGACTAAAGGACTGTTTGAAATCCAAAACAAAATAGGGATTTTAAACCAAGGACTTGTGGATGTGAAAGTAAAAAAACAAAATTTGAGGTCGGAAATTAATGAGTTAAAAAATCCACGACTTCTAGCAGAATTAAACACATTTGAGCAAAAACTTCAGCAAATAAAAGAAGACAATGTTAAATTTGAAGCAGAAATCAACTCAATAAGTTCACAAATGGATACAATCATCTCACCAGAAGTACAAAACATACAAAAAATTGTAGGCCAGCACAAAAAAGAAAAAGAGGGATTCGAAACAGAAAGAAAAGAGCTTCTGGACAAAATCAAAATTCAGGAAAAAGAAATAAAAGAAAAAGAAGACAAGCAAAAAAAGTTCTACTCACAATTCAAAGAGCTTTTCAACAAGAGAGAAAAGCTAAATGAAGAGATCAACAAGATAGAGCAAAAAGTGATAAGAAGAGAAGAAGAAGCAAGACGCCACGAACACAAGCAAAACAGTGTCTCACTAGAAAACGCAAAGGTAAAAGCAGAGCTTGCAGGGTTTGAAGAAGAATTCAAGCAGTATGAAGGCGTCAAACTGTTCAGGTCAAAGCCATTGGACGAAATCAAAAAAGAAATAGGGCAGTTTGAAAGAATGGTCCAAGACATCGGTGCAGTCAACATGAAAGCTCTTGAAATCTACAACAATGTCGAAGACGAGTATAATAAGCTGCTTGACAAGAAAAAGAAACTCTCATCTGAAAGAGAAGACGTCCTTATCATGATGAATGAGGTTGAAGCAAAGAAAAAAGAATTATTCATGAACTCGTTTGATGTTGTTAATGAAAACTTTGGCAAAATCTTTGAAACCTTATCCACCAAAGGAAAAGCGTTTTTAGCGCTTGAAGACGAGAAAAACCCGTTTGAGGGCGGTGTTACAATCAATGTAAAGCTTTCTTCAAGAAAATACATGGATATAAGGAGTTTGTCAGGCGGAGAAAAAACACTTACCGCGCTTGCATTCATTTTCTCAATTCAGGAGCATGAACCGGCATCATTCTATATCTTAGACGAGGTCGACGCAGCGCTTGACAAAAGAAACAGCGAAAAACTAGCAGAACTAATAGAGGCATATTCTAAGCGCGCCCAGTATATTATGATTTCCCACAATGACGGCGTGATTTCTGAAGCAGACAACCTATACGGCGTATCAATGGACAAAGACGGAATCTCAAAAATAGTAACACTAAAAATTTAAGCTTTCTCAATCTCTTCTTTAATCATCCTGGCAGTTTTCTCCCAGGAAAAGCTTTCAACAACGGTCTGTCTTGCTTTTTTTCCAAGCTTAGGGCCAAGAAGAGGATCTTTTAAAATATCTGCTATGAACCTGTAAAGAGAATAAGCATCGCCTCTTTTAATCAAGTATCCATTGCTTCTATGCTTAATGTACTCTTTTATCATCCCAACTTTTGTAGCAATGACAGGAAGACCGCAAGCCATGGCCTCAAGAGTTGTAAGCGACGTTGTTTCAGTCAGGCTAGTAATAGCATAAACATCCATGGCATGAAAAAAAGGAATAACATTATCCTTAGAGCCAGTTACAATGACGCTTTCGCGAGATGCAAGAGTGTCTTTTAATGATTCAATACCGTCTCCAACAATAAGAAGCCTAACGTCTTTATTGGTTTTTTTAACCCTCATAAATGCACGCATCAAAGTCTTCAGGTCCTTTTCTCTAGCAATCCTGCCAGCGTATCCAACGACAAAGTGTTTTGGGTCAATGCCAACAGCGACTTTTGCCTTGTTTTTTCGGCTTGTAGGAGAAAATGTGTCTGTATCAACACCTAACGGGACAATGGATTTCTTTGGCTTTATTTTGTGTTCACTTAGCTTTTCCGCGACCTCATTTGTAGGGACCAATAATAAATCGCATTTGTTGTAAAGTTTTCGTGCAATTCTCATAGAAAGAAAGTAAATGAATTTTTTTGCAAAATATGGACCAAGCGCATTTGGCACAAGCTCCCATTCAATCGAATGATTGTACGTAACAATCTTTTTTTTAAGTTTGTGCGCAATCTT
>JAAOYE010000065.1 GCA_018221175.1 Candidatus Woesearchaeota archaeon | reverse complement strand
TTGGAAGCTCTCACATTGCAAAAGAAAGCATAAGAAGAGTAACAAAAGAGATTGAAGATTATTCTCCAGACATTGTCGCACTAGAGCTTGACCAAAAAAGAGCTTATGCACTTCTTCAAAAAGAAAGAAGTGTTGATTATTGGGCTGTTTTTCGAAGCGTTGGCCTTAAAGGTTTTTTCTTTACTTGGATTGGCGCGTATGCCCAAAAAAAGCTTGGAAACATTGTTGGTGTTGAACCAGGCGCTGAGATGAAAAAAGCGCTTATTGTGGCAAAACAAAAGGAGATTAATATTGCGTTAATTGACCAGGATATTGAGATTACTCTAAGAAAACTCTCTAAAAGAATCACCTGGAAAGAAAAATTCAGGTTTGTAAAAGAAATATTTAAAGCGCTTATATTTAGGCCAAAGCTAAAGTTTGACATAAGAAAAGTGCCAAGCGACAAAGTAATTAAAGAACTAATAAGTGAAGTTAAAGAAAAATATCCTAATGTTTATGACGTCCTTATAGATGAGAGAAACAAAATTATGGCAAAGAGACTTTTTAATATTCTTAGAAAAAATCCTTCTAAAAAAGTCTTGGCAGTTGTTGGTGCAGGACACAAAGAGGAGATTATTAATCTAATAAAAAAATTTGAAAAAGAAAATTAAAAACATATATAAACATAATATCTCAATAAAAGTGTAATGGCCATAAACTCATTTATCTATGGATTTAGAAAGTATGGTAAGTTTTCTGCAAAGGAATGGAAGAACTTCTTAATTACTGTTGTAATCCTTGGATTTATCATTGGGTTTAATGACAAAAGGGCCACTTCAAGCATTGATACTTACTACATACTTTTCATGATATATTCTATGTTAATTGTTGCTTTTACACTTTTATTAAAATTGTTAGTCCAGCGTGCTTGGCTTTACAAGTTTGGGCAAAAGCCAGAGTTTAACTATGCAATCAACAGCCTGCTTATTGGCATAGTCTTAATATTTGCAAGCGAAGGACACCTTTGGTTTTTGGCGCCGGGAACAACTATTACTTCTCTACTTCAAGCAGAAAGACTTGGCAAGTGGAGGTACGGACTCAAATACTTTGAGCATGGGTGGGGCCTGACTTACGGGATTTGGGCGCTTCTTTTAATGGCAATAATTTTAAAGTTTTTTCAGACTGCGAACTCTGTTTTGCTTACACATGCAATCTATGTTCTTTTGGCAATCTCAATTTACAGCATGCTACCGCTCCCTGAAAACGACGGCATATACATTATGTATGGACGAAGATGGGTTTATGTTTTTACATTAGCACTCGTGGTTTTCACAACGCTTCTAATCAAATTTGCATCAAATGGCTGGCTGGTTCTTTTTGGCGCAATTGCACTTGCAATTGTATCTGTTATCACATTCAATCTAAAGATTGGTTGACTACATTTTAATTAGTCCAAAGACTGCTTTTTGAATTAAGTATATTGAGAAGATTATTGAAAGAATTAGTATTTTTGCACCTATCATTAAAAGAACTATGTAGACTCCTACAAAAAGGTCGATAAAGCTTGCAATGTCTCCTCTAAACATGTACCATTTTATTGTCAAGTATAGGGCTGCTGCCACACCTATATTCCATGGCAATAGATTGTATTGGAGTATTACTATTACTGCTACAGTCAAGAGGTCTGCTATGCTCATTATTTGGACTATCATCAAAAAAGATTAAATATAGTAATATAAAAATTATTTGTAATGATAAAAAAAGTTGCTGAAAACATTTGGAAAGTTAAAGCAGACAGTAATGTTTACTTTTTGGATTTTAAAAAAAAGATTATTATTGATTCTGGCAACAGGGCAAACAGGCAGCAGTTGGTGTCTTTTTTAACAAAAATAGTTGATTCTAAAAAGATTGATGTTGTGATATTTACCCATCTTCATTATGACCATGTTGGCAATGCTGACCTTTTTAGTAATGCTGTTTTTTATGCTTCAAAAGAGGCGATTAATAGTTTAGAAAAGGATGGGGGGGATGCAGTTCTTAATGATGATATAATGTGGAGGCTTAAAGAGATAGATTTAGTTGAGCTTCCAAAAAAAATAGAAGGCCTGGAAGTGATTAAGACTCCTGGACACACAAAAGGTTCAGTATGTCTTTATTATGACAAAGAAAAAATACTGTTTTCAGGAGACACAATATTTGGCCAGGGAATTACTGGAAGAATAGACCTTCCAACATCAGATGTTTTGAAGATGAAAAAGACAATGATAAAGCTTTTGGATGTTCCTTTTAATACTCTTTGCCCTGGACATGACTATGCAAAGCCAAAAGCACCTGATTTTATAAGAAAAGCTGGTTTAGAAAAAGAGTTTGGTTATTGATTTTTAGTAAACCCAACAAGTATAGTATCTTTATTTCTTTCATAATTATTGATTTCATTTAGTAAATCTGGAGTATTTATTTTACCTGGTTCTTTTCCAGTAGAAGCATGAACTCTTACTTTTTCTTCTAATGTTCTCCTGACAATTTCTGCAATGTCTGCACCACTGTAATCATTTGTCATATCAAGTATTTTTTCAATGTTAAGTGGTTCAAACAAATGTCTTTTCGCTTTGTTTTGAGCGTTTTTCATGTGGATTTCAAAAATTTGATATCTTCCTTCTCTGTCTGGTAGCGGTACTTCTATTAATCTATCAAACCTTCCCGGTCTAAGCAGTGCGGGGTCAATCTTGTCTTTTAGATTTGTGCTTCCAACAACCATTACATTATCAATGTTTGATATTCCGTCAAGATTTTCTTGCATTACAGTTAGTATTCTCCCAGAAGCTTCATGAGATGAATATCTATCTCTTGCTAGCGAATCAAGTTCATCAAAGAAAATAATTGTTTTATGATTATTTTTTGCAAGGTCAAAAACTTCCTGCATGTATTTTTCTGACTGACCATACCACATATTTGTAATATCTGACACTTTCACATTATAAAACACAGCCTCTGCTTCATTTGCAAGAGCTTTTGCCATGAGAGTTTTTCCTGTTCCTGGAGGTCCATGCAAAAGAATTCCTTTAGCAGGAGTTGTACCCCAACTTTCGTATAGTTTTGGATTTTTTATAGCAAAGCTTAACGATGCTATTTCCTTTTTTGCCTTTTTTTGTCCTCCTACATCTTTAAAAGTAATATTTGGCCTTTCTATGCTAATATTTTCCAATAATCCTTTTTTTCTAGATACATTTGGTTCTGGCATAAATTCAATTTCATCATTTTGAAATCCATCCCAAAAATCTATATCCTTCTCTTGAGGCTTCCAGTTAAATGTTACATCTGGGCTGTTTCTTCCATTTAAGTTATATACTCCATTTACTACCCACCTTACTATCTCTTTATAATAATTAAATTCCCTATCAAAAGAATCATATTTTGCAAGTTTTTTTAGTGTTATCGCCCTTATTCCATCAGGTGGTATTCCATTATACACTAATAAATCTCCTGTTGCTTCATGATTTAGTATTATGTATTCTAACTTTTTATTATCATCTAATATATGGAAGGCTGGGTATTCATTATTAAAATTAGAATCTTTTTCATCTACATGTTCTAATTCATAACGTGTCATTAAGTGAGATAGAGGGATATCTATAATTTTATTATCTAAATTTAATGGATTTATTATTCTTGTAAAAAAATTATAAAACTTATTTCCATGAGCAAACAAGATTGTTTCAATACTATCAATAATATCTATTTTTCCAATTGAGCTTAGTTGAATTTTTCCCAAATCATATATCTTTGTTTTATCCTTTGTAAGAATTTTATCATATAATGAATTTGCGTCTTCTATTTCAATTTTGAAATTGTTATGGTAAATCTCCATTAAATAACTCACCCAGCATTTAAGATAAAAATTATGAGGATATATTTAAAAGTTACTCAAGAGTAGTAAGAATTTTAGTTAGTTAAATGTCTTTCCAGAGTTCTTTTAGTTCAGATAAAGTGTATACTCTGTCTTTTTCGTATTTAATTTCTTTTTGTTTAGGTCTGTATTTTTTGTTAATGTTGTAACCTTCTGTGTCAGCTGATTCTGCTTTGCTTTTAGATATTGGCCCGCAGTTCCTGCATAAAAAAAATGCGCCCCATTTAGAGTTTTTTATTTCCAGGCTTTCTCCGCACACACATTTCTTTTCTTCTAAAACCTTGTTTTTATGTTCTTTGCATACAGGCAAGCCCTGACTGTTCTTGTGGTATGCGTTTTGGGTGCAAACCCCGCATTTTTCTACTTTGCTTTGTCCATACACTTTTTTATTTCTAAAACTCATTTTAAAAAAGACTTAGCAAGTGCTATAAATAATTTACTTGAAGAAAAGTCCACTGGACCAACTGGTTACGCTCGGTTGACACGCAAGGCTAAGGACTATCAATTTTTATTGATAGTCCGAACTGTTTTTGCTTGAGCTTTTTCTTAAAAAGGTCACTGGACATGTGCGGCCAATTTATTTAAATACTAAATCTGTTCTGCTTTAAGCTATGATTAAAAACTTCAAGCCAAGACTCTATCAGCAAACAATCCTTGGAACGTGCGCATTAAAGAACACTTTGGTGGTTTTGCCTACAGGTCTTGGCAAGACAAACATTTTCTTGATGCTGGCATCACAAAGGATTAGGCAGTATCCAAAAAGCAAAATAATGCTTCTTGGCCCGACAAGACCTCTTATCGACCAGTACTATGAGACTTTCAAAGAAAATTTTAAGTCAAAAGATGAGGATATGGCAGTAATCACAGGAATGGTATCGCCTGAGAAAAGAGTTGATATTTACAAAAAAGCAAAGATTGTGTTTTCAACACCTCAAGCCATTGAAAACGATGTTATTGCAAACAGAATCGAGCTAAAGGATTTTTCTCTTGTCGGGTTTGATGAGGCTCACAGGGCTGTTGGCAACTATGCTTATGTGTTTATTGCAAAGCAGTACGAGAAAAACGCTGATTTCCCACGAATACTTGCTTTGACTGCTAGTCCTGGAAGTGACATGGAAAAAATTGATGAAGTCACAAATAACCTGTTTATCGAGGATGTGGAGGTAAGAACAGAGGATTCTCCTGATGTCAAGCCTTATGTTCAAGAAGTTGATATAAACTGGGTTGAAGTAAAGCTTCCAAAGGAATTTTTAGAGATAAAAAAGTTTTTGGAAGATGCGATGCGAACAAAGCTAAAAGAGCTAAAGCATCATGATATTATTAAAGAGTATCAGACACAGTCTATATCTAAAAAAGAATTGCTAGGGCTTCAAGCAAGTCTGCAAGCAAAAATAGCTTCAGGTGAAAAATCCATGGAGATCTTGAGAGGTCTGTCTCTTCTTGCTGAATGCATGAAGATAAGCCATGCTTTGGAACTGTTGGAATCACAAGGGATAGCTCCACTTCACGAATATTTGCAAAAGATTTCAAAAGATGCAAGGACAACAAACACAAAAGCAACTATCAATCTTGCAAAAGACTTGAACTTTCGCTCTGCACAGATAAAGGTGCAGAATTTGTTTGAAGATGGTGTTGAGCATCCAAAGCTAAAAAAGCTAAAAGATTCATTAAAAGAAAAATTGACTAAGGGAAAAAAAGCGATTGTTTTTACTCAGTTTAGAGATAGTGGAAAAAGAATTGTAAAAGAGCTTGATAATGCATCTCTTTTTGTTGGACAGATGAAAAAAAATGGTTCAGGGCTTTCTCAAAAAAAGCAAAAAGAGATGCTTGACCAGTTTAGAGATGGAAAGTTTAGCGTGTTGGTTTCTACTAGTGTTGGAGAAGAAGGTCTTGACATTCCTAAAGTTGATTATGTAATGTTTTATGAGCCGATTCCTAGTGCTATTAGAAGCATTCAAAGACGCGGCAGAACTGGAAGGCTAGAAAAGGGTGCTGTCGTTGTATTTGTAGCCAAAAACACACGCGATGAAGCCTACAAATGGAGTGCGCATCACAAAGAAAAAAGGATGTACACAAACCTTGACAAATTAAAAAAGATTTTTGATAAAAAAAGCGATGTGAAAGAAAGACCGCTTACAAAGTATGTAAAAAATGAAGAGGAAGTCATTGTTTACGTCGACCACAGAGAAAAAGGAAACAGCGTGATAAAAGAGCTTGTTGATATCGGTGTGAAGATAAAGTTAGAAAAGCTTGATGTTGGGGATTTTCTTTTATCTTCTAGAACAGCTGTTGAGTTTAAGACAGTAAAAGACTTTGTTGATAGCATTGTTGATGGAAGGCTTTTGTCTCAGATTAAAGAGCTTCGAAAGTATGAAAAGCCTTTGTTTATTGTTGAAGGCACAGAAAATGTTTATTCTCAGCGCAATGTTCATCCAAATGCTATTAGAGGAATGATTGCGACGATTTCTATTAATTATGG
>JAAOYE010000001.1 GCA_018221175.1 Candidatus Woesearchaeota archaeon | reverse complement strand
GTGTTCTCATCGTCTGCAGCAGTTTATGGAGACAATGATAACCTTCCTCTAAAAGAAGAAGAACCTTACAAACCACTCTCACCTTATGCACAGTCAAAAGCAGAGGCAGAAAAGCTATGCTATGAATACTTGCAAAGAGGGCTAAAGACCTGCGCACTAAGATTTTTTAATGTGTATGGCTCGCGCCAGGACTCAAAAAGCCCGTATTCAGGAGTAATATCAATATTTTTAGAAAAGGCAAAGAACAATGAAGAAATAACAATTTATGGCAATGGAAAAAACACAAGAGATTTTATCTATATATCTGACTTAATGCAAGCAAACATTCTTGCAATGAAAAAGGGAAAAGGGATATACAATGCGGCATCAGGGACAGAAATAACTATAAAAGAACTCGCAGAAAAAATAATAGAAATAACAAACTCAAACTCCGATATTGTGCATAAAGAAGAAAGAAAAGGCGACATAAAAAAATCAAGAGCAGATATAACAAAGATAAAACAATTAGGATACTCGCCAAAAATTAATATAGAACAAGGGCTAAAAGAATTAATAGATAACTAAAATGGCAGGAATTTTCAAAGCATATGACATAAGAGGGATTTACCCAGCAGAAATCAATGAAGAAATTGTCTATAAAGTAGCGCAGGCATACACAAAATTATTCAATCCAAAAGGAAAAATAGTTGTGGGAATGGACGTGCGCCTTTCTTCTCCAAAACTCAAAGAAAACGTCATAAAAGGCTTTACAGACGCAGGAATAAATATGGTTGACATCGGAATTGTTTCAACAGAAATGTTTTATTTCACAGTTGGAAACTACAAGTATCATGGCGGAATTCTAATCACAGCATCACACAACCCAAAAGAATACAACGGTCTAAAGCTTGTAAAAAAAGGAGTTGAGCCAATACACGCAGAAAACGGGATAAAAGACATCGAAAACATGATAAATGAAAATAACTATGAAATAAAAAACAAAACAAGAGGAGAAGCTGAAAAAAAAGATGTATTGGATGACTTTTGCAATTTCGCAGCAAAATTTCTGGAAAAAAATGATAAGAAATACAAAATATTGTATAACCCTAACTTTGGCTTTGAAGGAGAAGTCATTAAACGATTTGTTGAAATAAATAATCTAAATTGGGAGCTTATCGGATTAAACGACACACCTGATGGAAACTTTCCAAAAGGGCGCCCAGACCCGTTCATACCAGAAAACAGAACAGAATTTGTTGCAAGAGTAAAAGAAACAAGCGCAGACTTTGGAGTTGCATGGGACGCTGACGGGGACAGAGTCTTCTTTTGCGCCGATGGCGGCCATTTTATCGAATCATATCACATCAATCATTTGCTTATAAAATCAATACTTAAAGGAAAACCAGGCGAAAAAATAGTCTATGACCCAAGATACACATGGGCGCTTATAGACGCGGCAAATGAAATGAAAGCAATACCTATACTTGAAAGAGTTGGCCATTCATACATCAAAGACAGGATGAGAAAAGAAAACGCGATATTTTCAGGCGAATCATCAGGCCACACCTACTTTAGAGATTTTTGGTATTCTGACACAGGACTACTGCCCTTGCTTTTTCTTATAAACATTCTTAATCATGAAAACAAAAAACTCTCAGAGCTAATCCTGCCAATAATAGAAAAATACCCAATATCAGGAGAAATAAATTTTAAAGTGCAAGACCCAGACAAAAAAATTGAAGAAATTGAGAACAAGTACAAAGAAGGCAAGTTAAGCAAGCTAGACGGAATTTCAATTGAATATCCTAACTGGAGATTTGGAGTAAGAAAATCAAACACAGAACCAATTCTAAGGCTAAATGTAGAGGCAAAAACAAAACAGTCAATGGAACAAAAAAGAGATGAGATAATAGATATCATTAAGGAATAATATCATTTAAAATATGGTTACACCCAATTATAGAAATCTTTTTATATAAAAGTGAATAATATTATTCATAAAGTGAATAATGATGAGAAAAGAAACATTACTTAAAATAATGGGGTTATTTAGGAAGAATTTAGATGAAGGAATAACCATTCTACAAATCTCAAAAAGACTTAATATAGGGTATAGACCCGCATATAACCATATTAATGAAATGAATAATGAAAATATGATTATTATCAAGAAAGTTGGGAAAGCTAAAGAATGCTTTTTAAATCTGAAGAGTGAAAAGGCAAGACATGTTTTAGGAGAAATTGATATTCTTAGAAAAGAAGGATTGTATAAAAAAGAGGGAAGATTAAAGAATATACTTGAAAACTTAATTAAAAAATTGTCTGAAAAATATGTATCTGAAATACAATCAATAGTTCTTTTTGGAAGTTATGCTAAAGGCAAGGCAGTAAAGGGCTCTGATATAGATCTCCTATTTATTGTAAACGACATGAAAAATAAAAAATTAAGAGCAGACATTGAAAGGGAATGCGCGAGTTTTGAATATTCATATAATCTAAAAATAAGCCCGATTATAACAGACGCAGCAGAATTTAGAAGAATGCTAAAATCAGAAGAATTAAATGTTGGAAAAGAAGTTAGAGACCATGGCATGATACTCTATGGATTTGAGCACTTTTGGAGGATTGCAGCATGAAAACAATTGAAAAGAAGATTGCAACTTATTTGAAAAAAGAGCAACTTTTTAAAGAAGATGAGCACAAAAAGCTCGAAAAACCATTTTTAACAAAATCAAGAAAAAATTTTACAGTAGCCAATCTTCTATTTAAGATTTCAGAAAAAGAAGATATGAGAAAATTGCTTAATCTCACCTCAGATTTTGAGATGTTTGACTGGGTTATCATTGTTTCTTATTATGCGATATATACTTCTGCTCTTGCTGCATTAGCGAAGCTTGGCTTTAAATCAAGAAGTCATGCAGCAACAATAACTGTTTTAAAATGCCATTATATCCCTAAAAGAGATGATAAGAAGAAAGACAGGGAAGAAGATAAAACAAAAATATTAGAACAAAAAGACATTCATAAGCTTGTAAAAGCTCATGCTATGAGTAAACAGCTTATAACAAAATTAATCCAAACTAAAACAAGAAGAGAAACTGCCCAATACGGCGCAACTCCTTCAATAACAAAAGAAATGGCTAAAACATCTTTAGATGATGCTGATGAGTTTATTACTAAAATTGAAGAGATACTATTCTTTGTTTAAACGCTAAAAATTACTAAGCACACATTATATATTATCGAGCACAAAACATTTATATACTACTATGTGCTACTTTTCTTGTTTTAAAGTGAAAGAAAAAATATCAATAACTTTAGAAGAAGAGCTGATAAGAGAAGTAGACAACCTAATTGACGGCACAAAAGTAAAAAATAGAAGCCACGCAATAGAGTTGCTTCTTTCAAGAACACTTAACCACAACACGCCAAAAGTGGCAGTATTTTTGCTTGGCGGCAAAGGAACGCGCTTTAGGCCAATAACATATGAAGTTCCCAAAGCATTGCTTCCAGTCAAAGGAAAAACAGTCCCAGAACACCTCTTTGACTTGTTTAAAAGACACGGAATAAAAAAATACATTTTTTCACTTGGACACATGGCAGACAAAATAAAAGAATATTTTGGAGACGGCCAAAAATGGGGGGTTGAAATAATATATGTTGTAGAAAAAGCGCCAAAAGGAAGTGCTGGAGCTGTAAAGCTTGCAAGAGAACACCTGCAAGACGGACCGTTTATCGTAACAAACGGCGACGAACTAAAAAACATTGACATAGAAGACATGTATAACTCTCACAAAGAAACAGAAGCAAAAGTCACAGTAGCACTAACAACAGTAGAAGATCCGTCACACTACGGTGTTGCCGCAATGAAAGGAAACAAAATATTAGAGTTTGTAGAAAAACCAACAAAAGAAAAAGCTCCATCAAACCTAATCAACTCAGGACTCTCAATATGGGACTCATCAGTCATAGACATTGTTCCCGACGGATTTTCCATGTATGAAAAAGATGTGTTTCCAAAACTAGCAAAAAAAGAGCAGCTTTACGGCTATGTATTTAGAGGACAATGGTTTGACACAGGAACACCAGAAAGATACGAAAGAGCACTTAAGGAGTGGAAAGAAATAAAATGAAAGACTACTACTAT
>JAAOYE010000064.1 GCA_018221175.1 Candidatus Woesearchaeota archaeon | reverse complement strand
GCAAGAATGTATCGCGGATTAAAAGCAGAGGTGGAGCAAAACAATCCAGAAGGATTTTCGCGCTTCATGAATCTTGCATCAAAACCTGTTGGCATATCATGCGAGTACTGCTGCGGACTCCAGACAATAGGGATAGACAAAAAAGGAAATTCAGCATGCGGGTGCCAGCACAACCCCGCACTATTAAGCATTGCGTTGTATCTGTCAGCTTACACAGACTATAGCGATGGCGAGATACTAAGAGAAGTGATGCTGTGGAAAACTCTCTTTTTTCCAAGAGACATGATAAAAGCAGGAATGAGTGTTGCAGGAGGCGACACATCTTCACTAAAAGAGCTGCCAGGAATGGTTGGCGGATGTTAGGAGGTAAAAAAAATGGATGAAAAAATAATAATAAGCATAATACTTGGAATATTGGTAATAGTGTCTGGTGTGCAGGCAATACAGCTGACAAGCATAAAAAATGATATATCTGAGCAAAAACTGTCAGTCTCAACACAAAGCACAACAACAAGCACTGCAAACACACCTAGCAGGTCTACAACTGCACTGCCAAGCAGCATAAAGGAATTGCCGCAGATGGTTGGAGGATGCTAGGAGGTATAATATGACAAAAATAAAATTAACTAAAACATTTTTTTCTTATTTATACATTGTACTGGGTGCTATTATAGTATTGACAAGTATTTTCAGCATTGCTCAGGCAAGCAGCCTGCAAAAAGTGCTTGAACAAAAAATGATAGAGGCAAAAGAGGACGCGCGGCCTGCAAATATAGAATTAACAATAATAACAGCAGACTGCGATGAATGCAGTGATATAGTATCTGCAAAAAGAGTGATAGAATCCTACTTTGTCAACATAACAAATACGAAAAAGCTTGATTTCAACTCTTCTGAGGCAAAGCTTCTTATTAATGCATATGGGGTTGACAAAGTTCCTACAATCATAATAAAAGGCGAAATAAACAAAACAGACATCGAAACAAGCTTATCTAAAATAGCAAAGAGATCAGGAGACGCATTTGTTTTTGACAAGCAGGAACCCCCTTTTATTGATGCAAAAACAGGCGATGTGAAAGGTTTGATACAGCTTTTTCAAATAGTAAAAAGTGATTGTGTTTCATGCACTGACCTTTCTCCTTTTATCAAGCAATTAAAGGATTCAGGCCTAAAAATGAAAAGCGAACAATTTCTAGAATATGACGGGCAAAAAGCACAAGAAATAATTGATAAGTACAAGATAACAAAGCTGCCGGCAATAATACTGAATAATGAAGCGTCTTATTACTCAAATATAGTAGATCAATGGAATCAGCTGGGCACAAGAGAAAGCGACGGCTCTTTTATTTTAAGAAGAATAAACCCGCCGTATTTTGATTTGGAAGAGAATAAAGTTAAAGGAGAGGTTTTCATGACTGCAATAACAGACAGATCCTGCACTGAGTGCTATGACGCTGTTGGTGTCCATACAGAGATATTTTTGAGAGCTGGAGTCCCAATATCCGACACTAAAGAAATAGATGTTTCGTCAAGCGAAGGGAAGAGTTTATTGGAAAAATACGGCATCACAAAAGTGCCAATGATAATACTGGATGGTGATTTGGAGTACTATACGGTTTTAGAAAAAGCTTGGTCTCAAGTAGGAACAATAGAAGAAGGCAACTATCTATTTAGGAATATCGAACTCTTAAAACTACCATATAAAGACTTGGAAACCGGGCAAGTGATAGCATGAAAAAACTTTTTTTTATTTTTTTATTTGTATTAATGCCGCTTTTAGTTATTGCTATCTCAGACGATGCACCAATTGGATTGCAAAAAATTGAGGAGTATAATCAAAACGCGACATTTGAGTTTGCAATGCAAATATCATTTCTAATTGCTTTTCTTGCTGGTGTATTAACATTTTTAAGCCCATGCATATTGCCATTTTTACCAGCGTATTTTGCATATACATTCAAAGAGAAAAAAAATATTACAAAGATGACGCTGTTTTTCTTTTTTGGATTTACAACGATGTTTATGATTATGGGCGCGGCAGCCGGCTGGCTTGGCGAGCAAAGCTTTCGGGTGATACAGCAGGGATGGCTTGTGAGAATGGCAGGGCTTTTTATTATAATATTTGGTGCTTTTGTATTATTTGGAAAAGGAATCAGCAAAGTAAAGCCAAAAAGATTTCAAAATGATGGGTTAGGGACATTTCTTTTCGGAGTTTTTTTTACTCTTGGGTGGACTGCGTGTCTTGGTCCAATTCTTGTAGGAATACTTGGAATAGGCGCAATACTAAACAACACTTTAAATTCAGTTTATTTGATGTTTTTTTATTCTATGGGAATATTCACGCCTCTATTTTTAATGTCAATTTTATACGACAAATATGATTTTTCAAAATATTCATTTATTCGGGGTAAGAATCTAAAAATTTTTGGGAAAAAGATTCATTCATCAAACCTGATATCTGGTGCGCTATTAATGCTTCTTGGAGGATTTATCTTGATATATCAGGGGACATCAAAAATAAACAGATATGATTTTTTTAAAACAAAACAATTTTATTACATTTTTCAAAGTGAGATTTTAAGTTGGAAATACTCAAACATTTTAGGAATTATACTGTTGGGGCTATTAATACTGCTAGTTTTTAAGATTTTGAAGCAAGAGAAGAAAAAAGTTTAGGGTTAAACATATGTGTTATAAACAAAAAAAGAATATAAGTGTTAAAATGAATCAAAAAATTGGGTTTATTGGAATTGTACTCTTAATACTGTTTTCTTCAGCTGTATTTGCAGACTCAGATCATGGAAATTTTTCAAGAGCAATAGATATCATTGACAAAAAAACACCTTACACAGAGTTATCAGATGAGGATTTTGAGGTTTTAGGCGATTATTTCATGGAACTCATACACAGAAAAAACCATGAGTTCATGGACAGGATGATGGGAGGAGAAGGCAGTGAAAGCTTAAGACAGATGCATATTGAGATGGGCAAAAATTTTTACAGCGAATATCTAAAGTCAGGAAGCATACAAGCTAATGGCATGATGGGTTCTAGTATGATGGGCTCAACTTATAATGGAGGTGGTTATACAATGATGAGCGGCGGTTTTGGAAATATGATGCTGCCAGGATACGGGCACTCCTTTTTTGGTTTTGGATTCTTGGCAATGGCGGCTTTTTGGGGATTTGTTATATGGTTAATAGTGTGGTTAATAAACAAAGATAAAGAACCAATTACACAAAGAAAATCCCCTTTGGAGATAGTTAAGCGAAGGTATGCAAAAGGAGAAATTAATAAGAAACAATTTGAAGATATGAAAAAAGAATTAAGGGGGTGAAAAAATGGATGAAAAACTAAATGCTTTATCACTAGGATATGCTGGTGCTATATTATCTGCGGCAGGCATGCTGCTGCTGGGCATATTGGGAAACCTGGGCATTTACACAAGCGCTGCTGAGCAGATGATGAAGTGGCACACGTTTTTTTCCCTGAGCATTGGGGGAATAATTGCCGGCATGATTGAAGCTGCAATAATCAGTTTTGTGTTTTTGTATTTATTTGGATGGATTTACAACAAATTTGATTGAGGAGGTAGTTAAAAATGGGATTATTTGGTTTAGTTAGAGATAAATGTTTTTACTGCAGGGAGCCTATTGAAAAAGGAAAAGAGCATGCTGCTGACGTGAAAGTTCCAGGTTATGTGGGAACATTTAACAAAAAGTTTTGCTCAGAAGAGCACGCAGAAACATATAATGATGATATCCAAAATAGGCCAGTAAGGTCGGGTGGCGGCAGCTGCTAAAAGAAAAAGACAGGATATATAAGTAATGATGCATGGAAAACAAAAAGGGGGTTACTCAAAATGATGAATGCTTGGCTGACATTTTCAATGATTCTTCTGGGGATCTGGGCAGTTATCTGGACAGCAAAGCCTTCAGTAAGAAAGCAAATGATGTGGGCAAGCATTCTTACAGCCCCTTTTGGGCTAACAGAGCCCATTTTTGTGCCGGAGTATTGGAATCCTCCATCCCTATTTAATCTTGCAGCAAACACAGGTTTTGATATTGAAAGCCTGATTTTTTCCTTTGCAGTAGGCGGAATTGCTGCTGTTTTGTATGAATCATTTTTTAATGTTAGGCATGTTAAGATAAGCCGTCATGAAATGGCATTTGCAAGGCACAGATTTCATAAGCTGGCATTAGCATCCCCTTTCATCGCATTTTTTCCATTGTACTTTTTCACTTCTCTTAATCCCATATACTCTGCAAGCCTCGCCATGCTTGTTGGAGGGATAGCTGCAATGCTGTGCAGACCTGACTTGACTAAGAAAATAATTGTTGGCTCAATCTTGTTTTTAGGAATGTATTTTGTATTTTTCTTGTCCTTTAACTTGGTTTATCCAGGCATTGTCAAGCAAGTGTGGAATCTTGAAGCAATTAGCGGAATTCTTGTTTTAGGCATACCTATAGAAGAATTGCTGTTTGCTCTTGCATTTGGAGGGTTATGGTCAAGCTATTATGAACATATTAAATGGTACAAGCTAAAAGGAGGAAATGATATTTAAAGATTCATATGCTTATGGAAACCGGTTTGTTGTTCAAAGAAATAGGTGAAAAAATGAATGATAATTGCAAACCGCTAAAAAAAAGGTATCAAGGAATTAAATTAAAATCATGGCCTGAAAAGATTTAATTTATATAATCCAAGCGTATAAACTATGAAAAATAGAACAAAAGAGGATAATAATGAAAATGGAATATGGATATAAAAAAGAAATTGATATGCCCTACGAAGAAGCAATGGAGAAAATAAAAGAAGAATTGAAAAAGGAAGGGTTTGGTGTTTTGACCGAGATTGATGTTAAAGCAACCTTAAAGAAAAAACTTGGCGTTGACTTTGACAAATACATAATTCTTGGTGTTTGCAATCCTCCTTATGCATACAAATCTCTTCAGGCAGAGCAAGATATTGGTTTATTGCTGCCATGCAATGTTATTGTTTATGAAAAAGACAAAAAAACCTATGTGTCAGCTATAAAACCAACAATTGCAATGCAGATGATTGATAATGAAAAATTAAAAGACATTGCTTTAGAGATTGAGGGCAGGCTAAAAAAAGCAGTAGACAATGTATGACAAAGAAACATTAAAAACTAAGAAGAGGTATGACAGATTTGCCGGATTTTATGATGGCATGGAAGTCTTAGTAGAAAAGAGACTGTTCAAGAGATTGAGAAAAAGCACAATAAGCAAGCTTGCCGGAAATATTTTAGAAATTGGTGTAGGAACTGGGAAAAACCTGCCTTATTATAATTCAAAAGCAAAAGTCACCGGGATTGATTTAAGCCCTAAAATGCTTGAAAGAGCCAGGGAGAAATCCAGAAAACTTAATCTAAAAATAAAGCTGTTGGAGATGGATGCTCAAAAATTAAAATTCAAAGACAACACTTTTGATTATGTTGTCGGAAGCTTTGTGCTTTGCTCAATTCCTGGCCCAGTTAAAGCGCTAAAAGAAATCAAAAGAGTTGTGAAACCTAAAGGTAAGATTATTTTCATCGAGCATGTGCTAAGCAAGCACAAACTTATAGCTCTTTTGGAGCACTTGCATAATCCAATAACAAGCAGACTCTTTGGTTTCAATATGAATAGAGATACAAGGAAAAATATATTAAGTTCAGGAATACATATCGAAACTGACGAACAACTGGCGTTTTTTGACGTCTTCAGAAGATTTATATGCAAGCCTGAGAGCATGCATGATAAGGGTGTGAAAGATAATGGCTGAACAATACAATCTTATAATTATCGGCGGGGGAGCTGCTGCTTTTGCAGCTGCAAATACTGCCAATAGATTAAAAAAGAAAACATTAATGATTAATGATAAGAGCATTTTGCCTCTTGGCGG
>JAAOYE010000063.1 GCA_018221175.1 Candidatus Woesearchaeota archaeon | reverse complement strand
TTGACAAAGATTATGATAAAATGATAAAGCTTTTGCCAAAATATGACAATCTAATTTTGACTATGCCAAGGCTTCACAGGGCACTTGATCCAAAAAAGTTGGAAGTGAAAGATGCAGTAATAAAAAAATCTTCAAAACATGCTTTAAATTACGCTCAAAAGATAGCTTCTGAAAATGATTTGATACTTGTAACTGGTTCAATTTATCTTGTTTCTGAAATTAGAAGATTACTCTTTTCTTAGCCACCAGACTCCAAGGTAGATAAGTGGGGTGTCAAGTATTGCAAATAATATCTTTAGAAGATAATACGGAATTGCAAGCTTGATAAAAACAAAGTGCGGCGTCATTGCAGGGTTTGCCCATAAAAAGGCCACCCCCATAAAAACCATTGTGTCAATGAACTGTGAGACTATTGTTGACAGGTTGTTTCTTAGCCACAAATATTTTCCTTTTGTTTTCTCCTTCCAAAAGTTAAACGCCCAAACGTCGTGCATCTGAGCCAAGAAAAACGCTATGATACTTGCAATAAATATTCTTACTGATGTTCCAAAAATATTAGCATATTCGGTTGGGTCTGCAAGCTGTCTTGATGCTGCTGGAAGTTTAACTGCAATTACTATTATTAATAAAGTTATAATTAGTGTAAGAAGACCTGAATAAACAACCAGTTTTGCCCTTTCCTTTCCAAATACTTCTTCAATAATATCTGTAATTAAAAACATGATAGGAACTGCTATTATCCCAACAGATGCTTCAAAGAGTCCAAAGTCTGCAATCTTTCCTCCCAAAATGTTTGCAAGGATTAGTGACATTATAAACAGGCCAAATAAAATGTAGAATTTTTTTTCCTGTGTTTGCGTGGTTTTCATCCTTACAGGCTTTGAAGCAAATATTATATAAAGGTTTAGTTTTAAAATAATTATTAGGTGAAGCCTTTTGGACAAACAAATAAGAACAATCTATAAATCAATAACATGGAGGATAGCTGCAGTAGTCACAACTGTATTGACAATATATGTCTGGACAGGCGACTGGCGCATCAGTCTTGGCTCAGGAATCGCTGCCAATATAATCAAAGCAGCTTTTTATTACTTCCACGAAAGAGTATGGAACTCTGTCAAGTGGGGTACTGTATAAGCCCTTGGAAAAGTTGCTTTGGCTACTAAGCTATAAGGACATTACTTCTTAAGTTTTTTTAGAATTTTTTCTTTGTCACCGTACTCTTTTTGACAGCTAGCACACACTGCATGCTTTTTGCCTTTCTTGTCTTTAATGTATGTACCTACTATTTTTTTTAGAAAAGTTTCTTCAATTTTCTTACCACACACTTTGCATTTCATACCAAAAAGAATCTGTGTTTTTTATTTAAAGGTTTTTATTAGAAATAAATATTTCTAAAAATAAATTATTGTAAAACAATAATGTTTCCTCTGCCTTTTTTGATTCTCTTGATTTTGCCCTCATCTTCAAGCTCGGATATCATTAAAGATATTTTTGCTTCAGAGAGAGGTATTTCTTTTCGAAGCTCTTTTTGAGTAATTCTTTTGCCATGCTTTTTTATTATAAGTATTATTTTTTCAAGGTCTTTGTCTTCTTTTTTAGATATTTTTTTAGTCAGATTCTTTTTTTTGTAAACATAATGA
>JAAOYE010000062.1 GCA_018221175.1 Candidatus Woesearchaeota archaeon | reverse complement strand
GTCAGTTTCATCTGGCCATGCCTTGATTTACTTTGTAAATCTTAAGGCAAATCAAGGCACAGACGAAGACTTGGGACACACCCTTGTTTTTAAAAACTCTTAAATACATCTTATTCCAATAATCATGTGATGATTTGGATTATTGCATCGTTAATCATTCTTCTAGGATTAATAGCAGTAGGAGTTTTAATATATTCTTACAAGAAAAAGGGGAGTCTGCCACCAACAGACTACTATGTTTTTTTTGTGATGGGAATAGCTTTCATACCACTTGGTATGGTATTAAAAAATTATGCAATATTTGCATTAGGACTAATTTATATGGCAATAGGCCTAAAAAACAAAAACAAGTGGAAAAAAAATCATCTAAAATGGAAGGACCTTTCAAAAGAACAGCAAAGGTTAAAGCTTATAATCATTGGGGTGCTAACATTAGTGCTGATAATCGGAGCTGCAGCGTATTTCCTGGTAAATCCTTAATATTCATTACAGGACAGCAAAGAAATAAATACAACCTACAACATAGTTTAGCTTATGTTACTGTTTTGGATAGCAGCAATATTAATACTTCTCATAGGAATAGCAATAATAACAGCAACAGCAGCATACGAATTAATCGTAAAACCAGGCATAGACTACTTCTCAGTTTTTTTGATGGGATTAACATGGCTTGCAATCTCTATAATCTTTGCACTAGACTCATTTTACATCTTAGGAATATTATTCACAGTGATAGGTCTTTCCAAAAAGCATGAATGGAAACAAAACTACAGAAACTGGAAAAAATACACAAAAGAAGAAAAGCCATTAAAAATAATAGTAATGAGCGGGCTTATTGCAATGGCAGTTTTGTCAGTTGCAGTATATTTTATCACAATCTCGTTTTTGGCATAATTAATCCAGATTGTTTTTTACTCCAAAGTGGCTCCAAATCGTAAAGTTTATATTTAACATCTTCAAAAAATATAATATATGGGTGTAGTTGCAACGACGAAAACAGAAATGACAGACATGTTCTATGAAAATATAAAAGATTTGATAGAGCCAGAAGATGTAAAAGAATATGTTGTTTCTATGCTTGTAGATATAGCATACAATCCAGATTTGCCAATTAGGCATGAAACGCCAGACACAGTAATAATTTCAAAACATTTTGAAAACAATGACTTCTTTGAATTGATGAAAAGAGGCGATTCATATCTTTTTTTATTAGGCTGGTTTCCAAAATATACTACTAGAAGGCAAAGCCCTGGAAAAGAGTTTTACTTTAATTGGGGTATAAGTTCATACAATTTTGCACTTTCACTAATACATCAAAATAGATTAGAGCATGACCCAAAACTTGTTTCAAAACTTGCAAATTCATTTTATAATAACACTCAGGCAGTCTACTCGCTAAAAAAACGGCTCTCTGGAAATGAAATAGTCTTGTCACTTGAAAAAAGAATGGAAGAGAGCAATATGAGAATAATAAAATAAACATTTAAATAGGGCATTAGACAAAATTCTATTATGGCAGAAAAATCCATGAAAAAAGAATTGGAGGCTTCCTTGTTGTTGCAGACTTGTTTTTAGGAGTAGGTGCAGGAATTTTGTTGACGTTCATATATGGGATTTTCAAAAAATAAGAAAAGGTGTTTCTTATGAAAAAGAGGCTGATAATTTTACTTTTATTGATTCTAATAGCAGGATGCACAGATGAAGTGACAAAGACAAATGATACTATTGAAGCAAACACCACAGTTCTAGAGCAAGACTTAACACCAAAACCTGTAATAGAAGACAATGACTTATCACAAATAATTCTATCAGAAGAAAACAATGTGAAAATCTTGCTTGATTGGCTTGGATCAAGTGAATTTTTATCAGATGAAGAATTAGATATATACATTTATAATAATAACAATCAAGGAATTTCTTTAAGAACTGTCGAATTAAACCTTATTTCAGATGAAAAAAATTCAAACATAAAAAGTGGTTCATATGATATTTACCCCTCAGCAGATTCTTGGGACTTAATAGAATACAATTACACTTACCCAAATTTTCCAAGAGATGAAATAGTATTATTAACAAGCCAAAAAGGAAAACTGCATTACTTCATAACATATGACAGACAAAAAGGAGTAGAGCAAAAACAATCTCTAAATATAAAAATAATCTACGTAATCAACAATAATGAACATATTGTTGAAAAAACACTTACAAGAACATACACACCAAAAGAAGATGGAATAATTTTCATACCAGCAAAGCCAGAAATAATCAATACCACCCCAGAATTTGTAGAACAAAACATTTCAGAACCAATTGAAGAATATGTAGAAGAGATAATTGAAGAAAAAATAACACTCTGCGATGAAAAGTCTGTTCCAGACCCAGAATATGACAACATCGTACATAAAGTTCCAACGTGCGCATCAAAAATAAGACTTTCATTGCCAGCAGCAATTGAAGACTTGGCACTTGATGACATAGGAGGATACGGTGCGCACGCAGGTGGTCACATCGAAGGGCTTGACCACATCTGGCTTCATGTAAAAAACAAAGACATCCCGATAAGAAGCTGGGCAGACGGCCGCGTTGAAAACATCCAATTGTCAGGAATGGTGGATGAAGGAGAATACCAAGTAACAATGTTTTATGGAGACGGGCTTAGAGGAGTCCACATGGAAATGGACAAGCCTTTAGTAAAGCAATACGCAGATGTGAAAAGAGGAGACATAATCGGATACGGCCTAACATTTGGAACCAAAGTTGCAAGCGCAGAATTCACACTCTATGACGAAGCAAGAACAGACGGAGTAGTTGGATGGGGCGGCTCAACAGTATCGCCTTTTGACTACCTAGAAGACGAAGATAAAAGAGCGCTTGTAGATGCATACAAAAAAGAAATATTAGAACCATACAAAAATTCAAAAGTAAAACCAAATCCATGGTGGCACTACTGGGACTTATACTTAACAAATCCAATATTCATACACAAAGAAAACAAAATCACAGGCGTCTGGTATCTGATAAGCGAAGACTGGAAAACAGGGCTTCCAAACGATATTTTTACATTTGTAGAGTCTGACAATGAATACTTTAAAGGCAGCACAGTAATGGGAGCAGATGACATATCTGAAGGAGACCAGGATATAAAAGGAACATTTGAAGTAGACTACACAAAAAACCAGATAAAAATTGAGGATGAAGGGCAAACATACTACGGCATCTTTGAAATCGGTGAATCTGGTGAGCGGGCAATCTTAAAACTTGAATATCAAAAAAGCAGATACCCTTCATCATTCTCATCAAAAGCACAAACCTACATTCAAAGAAGCAATGTTGGAAGAAGACAAGACGGAGTAGAACTTGGAGTTTTAAAAAACATTTAAGGAAGCCAGGACTTAGGATTTTTGAGCTTTTTAGGCAAGTACTCTGTCATGACATAATTTAAGTCATAAGTAGCAAAAGCCTGCTGCTCAGCCCTTTTGCCAAGCTTCAGCTGAAGCTCGATTGCTTTTTTCCATTCTTTGTGGGCATGAACAAAAGGGTCGTTTTTAATCGCGTCCTTTCCACGCTTAACATCCACTTCTTTTAGAGGATGCGAAGGCAAGGAATATTCAACAATGTCTTGCGGTGTTACGCCGATGAACTTGGCGTTTGGAACGCAAAAAAAGTCGTTGATATGAGCAGCGTTGCCACTGCCCACCTTTAAAGTCCGATATATATTCATGTAACCATAGAAATCTCCGTCAGTAAAGACATAGACTGGAAGCTTCTTATCATCAGAAAGTCTTCGAATAAACCTTCTACAGCTTCTAGTCGGAACTCCACCCATAGATATAAGGATGCAATTTGCTTTTTTCCAGTAATTATGCTTTACAAGCCTTTGAAACATACCAGCAGTTTCAATTGCCATGATAAAATCTGCGTTTGTGTCAAACTTTAAGTGCTCAACACTTGAAGGAACACTATAAGCGCCGCTGCCCATCTTTGTACAGTCAATTTTTATTTCGCGTCCAGTGTCGCTATCTTGATCAACAACAATTAGTTTTCCAGCGACATCGCCGCCTTTTTCTTCAGGGATAAAGCCCATCTGCTCCCTGTTGATCTCCATCATGGCCTCAACGTCGTCCATGACAGCATCAGACTCTGGCTGCTCCTTAAACATGGCCTCTCCCCAGTTCTTGCTGACATAGTAAGCCTCTCTTTTTGTTGCAATATCATCTTTTTCAACAATTTCCTTGGAAAGCCCCATCATCCTTAGAGTTTGGGCAAAAGTCTTAATAGTTGAAGCAGTCAAATTACGCTCTTTCATCTTTCCAAGCGCAGTGAAGTGTCCTTTCTCTGGATTAAACTTGACATTAGCAAGGCTTCTAATAGGTATCTCCAGCTTAGGAAGCTTAGACTTGACAATGTCTGTAAAGACATCGTTGCCCTTATTCTTGATCTTCTCCACTACTTTCTTGCTCATCTTCTAATTCCTCTTCATCTCGCCCAATCTTTGCAAACTCCTCGTCATACTCAACGTTTTTTGATGCGTCAAACTCCATGTCTTCAAGCTTGCCGCGAGAACTTTCAAGCATATTTTTCAAATTCTCCTCCACGCGCCTCTCTTCATCATTGGAAAGCCCAAGGAGGTCCTTTAAAGCCATCCCGACATGCGGAATATACTTCTCTATGTAGCTTCGTTTTTTAAACTCATCTTTTACCTTTTTTTTCTTATTTACATAGCTAGAAAGATTCCTTCCGCATTCTCTAATAGCAAGCTTGATTTCATCTATTATTTCAGGGTAATGTGCAAGCGCCTCTTTTGCCTCAGATGTAAATGGAACCCAGACACTTGCCATGTGGACCATTATAGCCATAGGGCCTTGGGGTATTGAGCTATTGCTTTGCTGCAATCCATAAGGTCTCCAATTAGTTTTTTGAATAGTGTTGGTAATTGCACATCCCCCCTGTTGATATAAAAGTGGCACTCTGTTTGCAAGCCTCATAATATTTATTGAGCCTTCTGCTTTTTGGTCTCCTCCATAAGCAATTCCTGCCTCGATAATGAAAGGATTACCTCGATAAACACTAGGATTTCTTGTCACACTGGTGTAAAACTCAGCATTAATCTCTTTTTTAAGGCCTTTTTCAATAGACTGCTCGCCTATTGGACTGATGCAGTCTGTTGGTGGCGCTATAAGCTTTGTTTTTTTAATGCCTGACATCAATTTCTCAGCCAGTTCCCTGCTTAGTCTTTTTGGATTTGAACTTGGCAAGACTGCTGCTTCTTCGCATATTTGCTTGGCATTACGCACAGAAACTCTTGAAAATTCTGTTGTCAAAAACTGCTGCAAAGTCTTTGCATTTGTTCCTTGAAGCATCTTAATGAGCATTCCAAGCTCAATTCCGTAAGGATGAGGCTTTATTGTCTTTGGCTCAACAGGCAATTCTTCTGTTGCCCTTGGAAAAATAATCTGCTCTGCTTTAGGATTAGTATAAACAATTGTTACATGAGGATTTGCAACAGCAGTTTCTTTAAGATATTCATCAATTGATTGTGCTCCTTTTTGATAAATAGCCTCTAAGTCAAGCTCGATTTTAGTTCCGTGGTCTTTATACCATTCTATCTCCTGTTCTTTTGACAAGACCGGCTTATTTTTTGAAGTGTCAATGTGAAGTTCGCAGTAATATGCTGGGCGGCTAGGTTCGATTTTTGATGTTATTCTAATTGGCTTTCCAGTTGTAAGCTGCCCATAAAGTGCTGCTGCAGAAATTCCAATACCCTGCTGTCCTCTTGACTGCTTCATGGTGTGAAACTTGCTTCCATAAAGAAGTTTTGCAAAAATCATCGGAACCTGTTTTTTTACAATCCCAGGCCCGTTGTCCTCTATTTTTATCTGGAATTTTTCTTCGTCCATCTCGATGATGTCAACATGGATTTCTGGCAGGATTCGCGCTTCTTCGCATGCGTCAAGCGCATTGTCAACAGCTTCTTTAACAGTGGTAAGAAGCGCCTTTTTTTTGTTGTCAAAGCCAAGAAGATGCCTGTTTTTTTCAAAGAATTCAGCTACACTAATCTCTCTTTGCGCTTTTGCCATCTCATGCGCTTTTGTATTGTTATTCTTAGAAGTTTTTGGCGTCGGTGCACTGGGTTTATCAACTATATTACCATCATCTTTTCCAAAATCGTCCAAGTCCAGAGTTTGCTGCCCCATCCCACTTTTCAGTGAAAAGTCAGGCTTAATAAATCTTTTTATTTCTTCTTGTGATAATGGCCAAATCTGTAGCTGTATTTGTCTGTTTTAATCTCTCCAATAAACAATGTGTGAAAAAACATTCTTACATAGTCAAAACCCATCTTTATTCTTCCATCCCTGACAAGTCGCCTTGAAGAGATAAAAGGCCTTGGCTTGATGAGTCCAAACCTATAACCTTTTCTAAATGCTTTTTCCATATACTTAGAATCTTCTCCAACTTTGATATTCATGTCAAACCCGCCAATATCTTTATGGACTTTTTTTGTGGAAATCATGGCACAGCCAACAATGTATGGCTTAACTTTTTGCAAAAGTCCAAAAATAAAGCTTGCAAACCTAAAATATGCTCTATCCACTATGTTTTTGCTGTTAGTCTTAAGATAAAAAGCTGCGACATCAAGATTTTTTTGTTTATAATTTTTTAGAGCTTTTTCTAAGAAGTCGTTTTCAAAAATAAGGTCTGCATCCATAAAAAACATAGTATTGTTTTTTGTAAGGCGAGCGCCTGTGTTTCGTCCAAGGCTTACACCTCTTTTTTTCATTTGATAAAACCTAAACTTATCAAACTTGTTCTTGTAGTCCATGGCAGCTTTTTTGGTGCTGTCAGTGCTGTTAGAATCAACAATTATAACCTCAAAGTCTTTATATGTCTGCTTAACAAGACACCTCAAAAGCTTTGGGAGGTATCGTTCCTCGTTTAGCGTGATTATCACTATGCTTATCATCTTAAAGAATGATTTTTGAAGATTATTATAAATCTTTCTAAGGCTCGTTCTTTTTCCAAATATTTCTCTGGCTTTTCTTAAAAATTTCTGGCGCCATGAGTATATAGATTACCATAATTAAAAGCCAGAATGGAAACATGAAAAAGAATGGGATTATATGAAGCAAATCTATTTTTTTGTCAAACTTGATTATAGCAAACAAAAACAATGGATACGATAGCAAAGTAGAAAGTATTCCAATAATCGCTACAAAACTAAGCGGCTCAACACCAACCAGTACATTGTATGTCCATTTACTAAATCCAACAAGCGAGAACCATTCAAAAAAGAATTTCAAAACAGAAAGCGAGAAATAAATTCCTTTAGAAAAAAAATAAGTCACATACCCGCTAACAAGCTGATATATTGTCAAACCACCCATTATGATTGCTTGAACATAAGCAAAAAACATCAAGGGCAAAGTATATACATCAATAACAGCTGTGTTTAGCCTCATATGCTTTTTTAAAAAAAATACCATTCCTCGCGCAAACCTCGTCCTTTGCCTCAAAAAACCTTTCATATCATAAGGCATATTTGTCAAAGCCACAGCCTTTTCATTAAACCCAATCTTCTTGCCGCTGCGTATCAGCCTTACAGTTATATCCATGTCCTCACTAAAACCTTCTGTGCTAAATCCTTTTAACTCCAATAAATCTTTTTTCCTATAAGCAGATAAAGGTCCAGGTGTCACAACATTCGCATTGATTTTTGAAAACAAGTATCTCATCAAAGAGTTGTATATTTGCTCGATATGAACCCACATAAGAATGTGTTTTTTTCGATTTTTAACTTTGACAACGCCAGTGGCGCCGGCAACATTTTTTCTTCCAACTTCTTTAATAATCTCAGATAAAGCATTCCTTTCAATAACGCTGTCGCCATCAACAATGCACACCACTTCACCAGCAGCTTTCTTAAGCGCTAAATTAATTGATGCAGATTTCCCAGAGTGCTTTGTCTTTAAAACAACAACTCCTGCTTTTTTAAAAACAGACGCAATCTTAAATGTGTCATCAATGCTGCCGTCATCAACAACAATGATTTGCTTTTTCCCCTCAAATTCTGCAATAAGAACAGACTCAATGCACTGCTTGATATAATCCTCTTCGTTGTGTGCTGGGATTATCACTGTCACGCTCCTAAAATTTTTCTCAACAGAAGTTTTTTTGACTCTTGCAAAAAGCAGGAGGTAGTAAGAAAGTATTACAGCTAGAAATATAGCGGTTATCACACCAGGAATGTTTTCAAGAAGCATTTTCATTTGCGCGCTTTGGAGTGCAGTACCAGTGAAGCGGCCTTCCACTAACAGCTTTAAAAAACGCGTAGGAATTCGCAACAGCAATCACAATGCCGATAGTAAACACAGATGCAAGCATTGGCCAAAACTCATTTAGCTTGCGTCTTTTTGCAAGCGTCACAATGCCCATGGCAATAAATCCTATTGTTACTGCAAAGCGCGAGAAAAACTCAACAATGTCGCCCCAATTAAAAAGGGTTGGCTCTCCTAAAAACCATCCAGACAGGCCAAAAAATGTCATCATAACAATGACTGGCGCAATAAAGTTTCCAAGAGTTATGTATGAAATCATGGCTCGTTGCTTAAGCGACAACCCCTTTCCAAACATTATTCTTTTTGCATTGTCAAAAAACACGCGCGTATTGCCATAGCACCATCGCATCTGTTGCTTGATAAAAGCCTCAAACGTGTCAGGCACCTCGCTTGGAGTTTCAAAGTCAAGGTACACATTTTTATAGCCCTTAAGCAATAAATTAACGCTTAGCTCGGCGTCCTCAGTAATACTCATCGTGTTCCACCCGCCGACTTCATCAAAATGCTTTCTTCTAATAGCACCAGCAGTTCCGCAAAAAAATACTGAGTTTATCTTTTGATTAATTGGCATGATAATTGAGTGATAAGCCATAAGTACGTATGCTGCAAATCTTGAAATCAGATTTGTTTTGTGATTGTAAAACCCCTGCCTTGACTGAACGATTGCAACTGTCGGGTCTGAAAACGGTCGGACAATTTTTTTTAGAAAATCTTTTTTTGGAATCCAGTCAGCATCAAAGATAACAAGGATTTCGCCTTTGGTATGCTTCATGGCATCCTTAAGAGCGCCTGGCTTAAACCCGTTTCTGTTATCTCTATGGATAAACTTGACGATTTTATGCTTATTGGCATATTTTTTCAAAAGATTTTGCGTCTCTAAACTAGTGCTGTCATCCACTATCAAAATCTCATACTTATTTTTTGGATAGTCAAACTTCAAACACTTTTCAACGCACCTTGCCGCAATCGGGTCGTTGAATGTTGGTATTTGCACTGAAATAAAGGGCAGTTTTTTTGGCATTGCCCATCGTTGCTTTGGCCCTCTATCTACAAAGAGGTTGATAGCAGAAAGTACAATAAACAATACTGAGAAAAATATTACTGGTATAATTGTTAAATTGTATACCCAAAGTGTTAAGTCATATGCGCTTATCATTTTAGTTTCCAATTAAAATCTGTACTCTTCTTATGCTTCTTTTCAAGCTATCATAGCTTGGTGTTCCCTCTACTTCTATGTTATCGTTACCTTCAATACCTATATAAAACTTAGGGTTTAATCCCGACAAAGACAATTTTTCAACCTCGATAATGTCATTAATAAGCTCTTTTGAAGGATTGTTCACGCACTGGTTTAATTCTTCTTCTGATTTGTATTTTAATGCCTCTAAAAACGCGCCGTTATAGTCCTTAACTGTGAAAATGTCAAAATAATACCCATAATAATCATCGGTATCCATGCATGCTAAAAGCGCTGAGATCCTGTAATTTTCTGATTTTGCTTCAAAATCCTGCAAAGTCACATAGTACTTATGATAAAATCTTATCATGCCTGTATCTATAAACTCCTCTTTTAAGCGTGCAAAGACCTCTGTGATAAAAAATTTTGAGCCATCCTTTGACAAATCCATAAAGACAACAAAAGTTGTGCTCGCGTTTGACGAGCCAATAAAGTTTCTGCCTTCAATATCCGGGTTTTTAAAAAAGTATTTGTCAACAAACCCGACAACGTCGCCGGATAACAAATCCTCTTTTACATAAGGCTTTTGCTTTAGCTTAACATTGTAATAATAAAAACTGTATCCAAAAACATAGCCAAAGATTATGATTGCAAGAAGTATTATGGCAGTTCTTTTCCTCATCTTTTTTATCACGTTCCGGTAAGTTCTTGTGATGCAAACACTTTTCCTGTGAAAACTTCGTCGTTAATCACAACAGAAGGTGTGGAGTTAAGCCTATAATAATCCCTTAGGTATCCAACTAACGGCTCCTTTGAATCAAAATCTATAGTAAAAATCAAGACATCGGTGCCTTTCTTATCAAGAGTTCTTTTTAGCTTGTCAAGCTCTTCTCCCTGCGTTATGCACAGGTCACAGTCAGCATTGTAAAAGTAAAGTCCGTGAACAAGGTCGGTGTCGCACTTTTGCTGAAGGCTTCGCGCAATTATCCATGTCCGAAGAGATATCTGGGTGTACTGCTGCTTTAAAAGCTTGTATTCTTCTGTTTGCCTGTTGTTTTTCTCATATTCTTCAATCCTAAATGGAAGCCTTTGCCAATAAAAGCGAAGCTGCTCAACAAGATTGTTTAAAGAAATTGAGGAAAACTCGCACATCTGGTCGTGTTCAAGCGTCTCAACAAATATCTGCTCAAGCTGTATGCTGTTTAGATTGCTCTCAAGAAAACTGATATAGCTTCTCATGTCCTCAAGCCCGCTTTTTGTCTCCAGCTTAAACAGGCTTATATCTTCTTCTGTCTCCTTTTTTAAAATCTTATTGGCATAAAGCCCGGAAAGGACGCCTGACATGTAAAGAACAATAGCTGCGATTACAGCGATTGCAATTATAGCTCTTCTTTTGTTGTCCTCAATAGTTAATTTTTTTTGGGTCATTTAATCCCTGTTTTTAATAGATGATTTTTTTAGCTTTGGCGCTGTTTTTTTGAGTTTGCAGCCTATAACAAATAGTATCACAGACCAAATAATAAGAGGGAGTATTGATGGGTATATCCAGCCAAGCAAAAGCAGCGGCGTCATAGAGTAAAACATGAGCTTTAAAAGCTGTGCGTATTTCATTTTTAAAAAAATGTTTAGGATAATGCTTATAAAAAACATGATAAAAGTCCCAATGAAAAGGTACAGTAAAATGATTCCCATTGCTTTTCCAAAAGAGTAATTGAGTAATCTCCAGTAATTCACGTCAACGTTTAAGAAAATGTTGAAGTTCACAGCTTTTGAGATGCTGTAAACAAAGTTTGCAAAACCTGCCAAAAAGCCAGACACTAAGAGAAGTGTAAGGTAATACTTCACAAGTTCTTCTAATGTGTTTTTGTCAATATCCAAAAACGCTTTTTCCGGGTTTTTGATGATACTAAAACCAAAAATAACTGCTTGTTTTACCATGAAATCCCCCTATATACCCTTCTTGAGAATTTAGCGTCATTAATATACTTTACTATAAAAACTATAATCGCAATGTTTATATAATTTAGTTCTAAGGTTTCTTTTATGAAAAAGAGGTGGCTTTTACTAATTTTATTTATCTGTCTATCACTAATCCTTTTAACAGTTAATGCTGACACAGAACCTTCGTTTAGGTCAATAAAAGTATGGAGCGAGGAGCCTGCTGGAAAACACACTTTTTTTCTCTCAAGTGTGGATATCTCCATCACAGAAGTAAGATTTGAAACAGCATCCAGCATGATAAGCGCGAGGATGATAGTAGAATCACTTGGAGAAAAACCCAGCTCTCTTCCATATGTAAGCAATGTATACAAGTACCTTGCAATTGGAAAGTTTGGCATAGACACAGATGATATAAAAAACAGGAAAGTCGTGTTTAGAATAGAAAAAGGGTGGGTTTTAAACAACTCAGGAAAAGACATGATAAAATCTTATACATACACGACTAAATGGGAGGAAACACTCACAGGATTTGTCGACGAGGACGATACATATTATTATTATGAGTCTGTTCCAGACACATTCTCATATTTTGCGATTTTGGGCGAAAAAAAGGTTGAAAAAACAGCAGTTGAAAACACAAGTAGTACAAATACAAAAAATGAAATAATAGACACAAGCACAAATACAACCATTGCAGCAGTATCAGACAATTTCATTATTAGGCTGCTTGAAGAAAACAAGATGCTGTTTATCTATGCAGGTATTGCAATCGTGGCAATGGTGGTATTAATCATTGGTTTTTCAATTGTGAACGCTTTTTTGTCAGGAGAGGGAATTTCAAACATTAAAGAAGCAAGAGATTTTATCGAAGCAGAGCTTTCAGAAGGCCTTTCCAAAAAAGAGGTAAAAACTCATCTTTTAGCAGCTGGCTGGACCAAAAAAATTGTCAGCGCCCTTGTTGACTCTGAGCATCTGCCGCCAGAACTCGAGCAAAAAATCAAAAACTATATAGAAACTCAAAGAAGAGCTGGAAGATATGATGAGGAAATCAAGAAGACTCTTTTAAAACAAAAATGGAGTAGCGACACTGTAGAATCACTGATGAAATAAATTTACTTGTACTTAACAAAATCTCCGATAGTAAATTCTTTTGATTCTAAATCATGTTCAACTGTTTCTTGCTTGTTCTCGTCAACCTTTGGCTTCTCAACCAGAGCCACTCCAAGTATTTTTTCAAGTTTTCTAACAAGAGAAATAGACGGCTTAAACGCGCCAATTTCCATTTTTTGTATGACAGAGACCTTTTCGCTTAGTTTTCTTGCAAAATCCTCCTGTTTAAGGCCCATACTCTCTCTTTTTCCTCTGATGATTTTGCCGTAGTCTGCAACCACTCTTTCTGGAGATTCCTCTTTTTGCTTTTTTAGCTGAACAATCCTTTTTGTTAGCTTTTCTTCTTCAACTTTTTTTTCCTCTTTAGACTTGGCTTTTTCTATAACATTTCCAAATTTAGAACACGATTGGCATACGTTAAGCTCTACTCCTTCAACTTCAGCCCGAAAAAGCTGTGATTGCGCTCCGCACATGTCACATTGCATGTTATCCCCCCAAACCTATATTTTTTTGAAAGCAACTACAATGGCACTCATCCTGCCAATTTGTATATTTATACTACTTGTTTTTTTTAATTTATATTTCTTTGCTATTTCTAAAAGCAATTTGTCATCCAATACAAGCGCAACTATAAAACCGCTTTTTTTAAGCACATACTGGGCCTGGTAAAAAAGCTCTTTGTAAAGCTTTTCAACCTCTTTTGCAGGCTTTAATTTTGATGGAGACACCAATTTTGTGATAATCCTATCCACACTTTCTTTGTCAAGCTTTGTGTCAAGCCACTCAAAGTCTGCTCTTGAAAAATTCACGTCTCCTTTTTTTAGCCCTGCTACTTTTGCGTTTTTTGAAGACGATTTCACGTTTGCAAGAAGCGGGTCAAAAGCATCCACTTTTAAACCTATTTTTTCCCTTCTGTCTTCTATTTTTATATCAACTAATTTGTTGAATGCAAATTCATCTTTTCTAAAGCTGTGAACAGAAACACCTGATGATATCAGCGCTGCCTCAATTGGGATTGTTCCAGAGCTGCAGTTTGGGTCAAGTATATGATTGCCTTTTTTAACGTCAGAAAACAAAACCATGCTTGCTGCCAGGTTTCCTTTTATTGATGTCTTGTTTGTAAATATGTGATAGTCTCTTTTAGACATGTCAAAGCCTGAAAAGTCAACGCCAAAAACGCAGGCGTCGCCGTTGATATATGAATAAATTATTATGTCAGGGTTGTCCATGAGAACTTTTGGCTTTTTTGTAAACCTATTTAGGATTACTTCTCCAAGCATTGCTTCAAACTCTGTGCTTTTAAAATCGTGCTTGCCAATTCTTTCACAAACGACTTTAAAGGATTTATCTTCATTTATCCACTCGGATATCTCTATTTTTTTCTTCTCCAAGATTTTTCTGGTTTTATCCAGGTCTTTGTCTATTTTTGTTTCTAAAAGCAAAGAGATGACTCTAGATGATGTTCTTGATATGTATGTGATTTTACAAAGAGACTTAATGTCTTTTGTCTCAAACACAACATAACCATTTCGGTTATTGGTTTTCTTTGCGCCAAGACCTAAAAGTTCTTTTTCACATACTTTTTCAAGTCCAGGGATGCATATAGCGGCTGCTTTCATAATTATTTTCTAGAAAAAAGCGGTATTTATAAAAACAACTGGTTTTTTTTCTAAAACAAGAGTGCTGCAAAAAAGCATTAATTCTCAGCTTGTTCTTCTACATCTTTTCCGTTTTCATTGTCGTCGCTAATGATTTTTGCTACTGCAACAACTCTGTCATCGTCGCCTTTAAGGCGCATAAGGCGTACGCCCTGCGTTGCCCGTCCAATAGTCGAAATTTGGTCTGCACGAGTCCTTATTATGATTCCGTTTTGAGAAATAAACATTAATCCGTCTTCGTCAATAACGCTTCGAATGCCAACAACCTGGCCGTTTCTTTCAGAACAGATTATGTTTTTAACACCCACTCCTCCACGCCGCGTCAATCGGTAGTCAGCTATCTTGGTTCTTTTTCCAAAGCCGTTTTCAGTGACAGTCAAAATTGTGTCCTCATCATCTGCTTTTACCATGCCAATAACTTCATCATCTTTTTTTAGCCTAACACCGCGAACACCAGTGCTTGCGCGTCCCATTGGCCTCGTGTCTTTTTCATGAAATTTAACTGCCATGCCGTTTTTTGTTGCAATTATTATTTGGTCGTTCCCGTCAGTCTTCACAACGTTTATGAGCTGGTCGTCATCTCTAAGATTAATAGAGATTATGCCGCCTCTTCTAGGTCTTGAATACGCAGAAAGAAGAGTTTTTTTTGCAACACCGTTTTTTGTTGAAAATAGCAGGTGATGGCTGTCGTCAAACTCTTTGACAGGGATAAACGCGTTTACAGTTTCGCCTTCTTCAAGTTCTAATAGATTAACAATCGGACGTCCTTTTGCCTGGCGGCTTCCTTCGGGGAGTCTATATACTTTTAGCCAGTGCACTTTTCCTATGTTTGTAAAAAACAGCATGTATGCGTGGGTATTTGCAATGTAAAGGTGTTCTATAAAGTCTTCTTCTTTTGTTTGTGCGGCAATTACGCCTTTTCCGCCGCGCCGCTGCTCTCTGTAGGTGTTAATTGGCAGCCTTTTGATGTATCCATGGTGTGATATTGTGACTACCATGTCTTCTTTTTCAATAAGATCTTCTATGTCCAGGTCTTCATCGTGAACATCCAGTATTTTTGTTTTTCTTGCGTCGGCGTATTTTTCCTTTAACTCTTTTAATTCGTCTTTAATGATTACTTTTATTTTTTCTTCGCTTGCCAATATTTCTTTAAGCTTCTTGATTTTAACAAGAAGCTCTTTGTGTTCATCTTTTGTTTTTTGCTGCTCAAGTGATGCAAGCTTGGAAAGCCGCATCTCAAGGATTGCCTTTGCTTGTGCGATTGTTAATTTGTATCCTTTGACAAGGGATTTTTCTGCGTCAGCCACAGTTTTAGATTTTCTAATAAGTGCGATTACAGCGCTGATTTTTAAAAGTGCGATAAGAAGGCCTTCAAGGATGTGCGCTCTTTCCTCTGCTTTTTTCAGGTCGTACTTTGTTCTTTTTTTGACTATGTTTTTTCTGTGCTTAATGTAATGTTCAATGATTTGTTTTAAATTCAAAACTTTTGGCTCGCCGTCAACAAGTGCAATGTTTAGTATTCCAAATGTGACTCGGCACCTTGTGTGTTTATACAATTGGTTTAAGACAACATCAATATTCAAATCTTTTTTTAGCTCAATAACTACCCTTATCCCTTGTCTGTCTGATTCATCTCTAATGTCGCTTATCCCCTCAATTTTTTTGCCCTTTACCCCTTCTACAATTTCCTGGATTAGTGCTGACTTGTTTACCATGTAGGGGATTTGGTCAATTATGATTCTTTTTTTGTTCTTATAGTCTTCAATTTTGTGTGTTGCCTTGACAGTTACCTTGCCTCTGCCGGTGGTGTATGCGGATATGATTCCGTTTCTTCCTGCTATCTCTGCACCTGTAGGAAAATCAGGTCCCTGCACATGCTCCATTAAATCGTTGACTGATGCATGGGGATTATCAATAAGGTGAATTGTTCCATCGCAAACCTCACTAAGATTGTGTGGGGGCATGTTTGTTGCCATTCCAACAGCGATTCCTGAAGAGCCGTTAATTAGCAGATTTGGAATTTTTGCTGGAAGAACAGTTGGTTCTTTTAGGCTCTCGTCAAAGTTTGGAGTCATAGCAACAGTTTCTTTGTCGATGTCTTGAAGCATTTCGTTTGCGATTTTTGCGAGTCTTGCTTCTGTGTATCTCATTGCAGCGGCGTTGTCGCCGTCAACAGAACCAAAATTTCCCTGGCCTTGAATTAATGGGTATCTTAGTGAGAAAGTCTGCACCATCCTAACAATGCTGTCATATACTGCTGTGTCGCCGTGCGGGTGGTATTTTCCAAGCACTTCCCCAACGATTCTTGCTGATTTTTTGAAAGGCTTGTTAGAAAACATGCTCATCTCATTCATGGCAAAAAGAATACGTCTGTGAACTGGCTTTAAGCCGTCGCGTACATCTGGAAGCGCCCTTCCAACAATTACACTCATCGCGTAATTTAAGTAAGAAGTCTTCATTTCAGCCTCAATAACTTGAGGCACTAATTTTTCGTTTGAATTTTCAACGCTTTTCGGGCTATTTTTTGCCATTTTCTCACACTTGAATTTCTACAGATTTCTCGTCGATAAAACTAAGGTTATTTTGTGTTTATAAAGATTGTGGTTATTTAGTACAATTAAGGTTATAAACAGCCTTTTTTTGAAGGTTTTTAATAAAAAATCAAAGCGATATATATTTATACTAGTATACTAATATGTGATATTGCATGATGGATACAGAAGAAGAGATATTGGCAAGCGAAGCTGGAACGCCTATCACGATAACAGGACCAATAGACAATGACAAGATATTTGACCTTCTATTTAAAGAAGAAGATATTACCTGGCAGACAATGCTATATGAGCTTGTAAAGACAAACCAGATGGACCCATGGGATATTGACATCTCCCTTCTTGCCAAAAACTTTATTGACATGATAAAAAAGCTAAAAGATATGGATTTTAGGATATCTGGAAAAATTGTGCTTGCATCTGCAATTCTTCTTAAAATGAAGTCAAACAAGCTTTTGTTTGAGGATATAGCTGCATTTGACAACTTACTTTACTCAGGCAATGAAGTTGAAAATGAAATATTGGATGACGCAGATGGATACATAGATTATGCCCAGCAGCAGTTAAAAGAGAAGGGAGGACTTCCACAAATCTTTCCAAAAACACCTCAGCCTAGAAAAAGAAAAGTATCTATTTTTGACTTGGTAAAGGCGCTTGGCAAGGCGCTTGAAGTAAAAAACAGAAGAAAACTAAAAATAGACACCGCACCAAAAGTTGAGGTGCCAAAAAATCACAGGGATGTCTCGCTTGTAATAAAAGATGTTTATGACCAAGTCAAGAAGTATTTTTCTTCTCAAAACACACTTACATTCGCCCAGCTTATTCCCTCAGATTCTAGGGAGGACAAAATCTTTACTTTTATTCCGCTGCTTCACCTAAGAAACGCACAAAAGGTTGATTTGCACCAGCAAATTCACTTTGGAGATATAGAAATAGAGTTAATGAAGCAAAAAGCCCCCAAGGCTAGTTAAGCTTTTTCTTCTTCACCCTCATCTGATTCTGGTTTACCGGCACTAGCAGCTTTGCTGCTTTGTGCTTCTTCTTTCTTATCCTCCTTTTCACCTTT
>JAAOYE010000061.1 GCA_018221175.1 Candidatus Woesearchaeota archaeon | reverse complement strand
TTAGTAACATTTACCTCGGTTGTGACATTGACATATTCATAGTTGTAAGCTTCAATATTTATGATTATCATTGCCATCATTGCAACCACTATCAATCCTATCCTCATTTTCCGATTCTTTTTTTCTACAACCACCACATTGTTTCCCCGCATTAATCAATTATTTTGCGTATCACCTTTTTTTGCGTCCATGATTTCTTTATGAAGCTGAGTTATCTGACTTGCAAACCAAGCCTTTTGCTCTTTGCTTTTAAAGCTAAAATTATTGTAAATCGAGTGAATTTCCCTGTATTTCTCAACCGCCCTTTTTTGCTCGTTATTTTCCAAATAGAACTTTGCATGCTCTATTAGATTTTTTACGTGCTTAAGTTCCGGGGGTTCGATTGTTTCAAGCTGGATTTGGTCTATGTTTTTGGTTTCTTTTTGGATTATATGCGCGTTGATAGGCGCTTCGAATTGAGAGCTACTTTCTAAAGTGTCATGATCATCATTTTTTAAAAAGAAGAAATAATAAACAACGAGTGCAGCAATTACAAGCGCTCCAAACCCGATAAACGCGTAGCTTCCTGCGTTTTTAAGGTAATTTCCAGACATCACTGAGTTGCCAGTGAGCTTGTTTTCATCCTCTTGTGAGTAGACACCTTTATTTGGCAAAGCTTTAACAGGGTCAAGCAGCACAATTGTATTTGCTTCTTTTAAGTCGCTAAGCTGCTTTCTTTCTTTTACATAGTATGAGTATTTTAGGCTTGTAAGCCTTGGATAGCTCCAGTACACAACTGGGTCGTCGTTTAAAACTCTTGGATTTGAAGAAAATGTTATGTCTTTTGAAGTCTTGGCAAAAGTCTTTGGAATTGTCTCAATTAAAAAAACATCAAAAGCATCTGTTGACACGCTTATTTCTTTTGTCACAAGAGATATGTACTCAACGTCTCCATCAATAGACTTTATTTTCCCAATCACAATGGTTTGAAAAACATTAGTTGCATCCTGAAGATTATTTGCAGCTTTTGTAAAGTTATCCCTAAACTCATCCCCATATCCCTTTTCGAAGAGCACTTCATTAATTACTCTTTTAAGCTCTGCCTGGCCTATACTCTCTGTAAATTCAAGCGAATCAAAAACTGTTATGTCTATTATTATATTTTCTTTAACGCTTTCAATTTTTGACTCGATGCTGTTAATTTCGTCATTGAAGTCTGACCTGCTCAAATCCTGCGAGCGAAGACTGTCAAGTTCTTTTAAGATGTTGTCAAGGTTAAGTTTGGCAGCTCTTAACTGCTCAAGAAGTTTAAGCTGGCTTATTAATGCAGTTTTGAACCTGTCTGTTTCGCGTTCAAGCTTTGAAAGTTCAAAATCAGCGTCAAACCGAAGTGTTTTTGCCTCTCTATACGTCTTGTTTAGTTCCTCTTCAAATTCTAGGTCAAGCCCAGCAACTTTGGCTTTTTCTTCTTCGTTGGCAGTTTCATCCTCAAATATTATTGAGACTTCATCTGAGAGTTCTCCAACATTCCCTGCCTTGTCAACAGTTGCAACACGATAATAATATTTATCCCCATCATCAACATTTGAATCTTCAAACGGCTCGCTTGAGTCATCATCATAAAAGTCAACGTATTGTACGCCAGAACTTACTTTTCTGTATATGTTAAAATAGTCTGCTTCCTCTCCATCATAAAACCAGGAGAGTTTTATTTTGTTGTCTTCGTCTATTTCTACGCCGATACTTGATGGAACAGGAGGTTTTGATGTATCCACTATAAATCTTTCTCCGCTTGTGATTTTTGTACCTGTAAGCCCGTCATGATCTGTTCCTGAAAAATAGAATTTACCAATTCTGTCATCAGAGCTGTCTGGAACCACGATGTATCCTGTGAACTGGCTGTCATCTCCAACTAAAGATATTTCTTGGTAAGTTGTGGTGTCATCGTATTTGTACTGCAGGGTTGGAATGTTTGATAGTGGTTTTGATGTTATTACTGTAATTTTGTATGTGTCTGCTGAAAGAGGCGATTTCCCGCTGATGTCAACATCTGCTGATGGAGGCAGATTGACACTAAATGTTAAATTATCATATCTTATCTTTTGTGCGCTGTTTTGGCACGCGACATAATATGTTTTTTCTCCGCTTGATAGATGTGTTAAAAGCTGGGAGTGCGTTGTGTCGTCTGTGTTTTCAAAGAAGTCTCCCATTGAGCTGTATGTTTCGTCTGTTGTGTCGTATTTGCAGTTTGCATTTTCATTTGTTGTAAGAGTTAGTGTTGTGGTCTCTGTGTTGATTTCGCCTGATGGACTTTTTGAAGTTATTTGTGGAGATGAAATGTTTACTGCGTTAAATGAGCCTGAATATTTGAATATCTGGCTGTTATTGTCTATGGCATGAATAGAAAAAGGAGTGGTGCCCAGCGTTTGGGGGCTAAAAGAATAGGCGTAGGCACCACCACTCAAGGCCATCGTGAAGTTTTGTCCGTATATCTCCAGTTTTACCAAAGAAACTGTTGAGTTTGTTTGTGAGATCTCTGCTTCAATAGTTTGTGTGTGTTCTATGTCTACAGGGTCAAAGAACGTGACAGAGTCAAATGAAAGAGACGCAAAGCAGATAGGTATTAGCAAAAGCGCTGCTAGTAAAATGCTTGCAAACACCTTGTTTGTTGTTTTTTGGTTGTTCATCTGATTACCTCGCTCTGTCTTAAAAGGCCTCTGATTTTTTGATAGCTTCATCTAGATTTGCTTCTTTAGTTTTTCTAGAAGAGTTTTGTCCGACACTATTGCGTCGTCAATTGCTTTTTCAAAATACTCATTTAAGGTTATTCCTTTTAAGACAGAGATTACTTTCGCCTTCGTGTGCGCTTCTTCGCTTAGCCGAATGTTGACCCTTTTCATGTTTGGTTAAACCTTAAACTAACTATATATCATATCTCTGACATAAATGATTTAAATAGTTTATTATTTTATATGATAGAAATTATAAATATATTTTTAATTATTTTATTATAAAAATCATAGATATCATAAAAGTCATATTATAGAAGACAAAAACGCGTTTTTTAAAAAAAAGTTAAGCTTTTATATAAAAGATAATTACAGTTTTTTATGAAGATTGGCATTGTCGGACCAACAAAAGTAAAGAAATTTTGCAAGATTATAAATATGGACGTTTTTGCGTATGTAAATGAAATTGTAAAAATAGTAAAAACCATCGTTAGTCTTGGTCATGAATTGGTATTGGTTCCTGAAAAAGGATCTGTATCAGATACTGTTGCAGTCGAATATAAAAAACAAGGCGGAAAAAAAGTTTATGGGATAATCCCTATGGATGACACAGAGTTTGGCATCGATAAATTAAATCAGGAAGTTGCCGATGAAATAATAAATTGCTGCACATGGAGAAATCAAGCGCCAACAATCGTTGTAGAAAGCGATATTCTTTTGAGCTTTGGTTTTGGCACGGGAACTCTTGGAGAAATCATGGGAACAAAATACTATAAGAAAATTAAAACAATAGTTATAGAGGACTTCATCACGCAAAGGCTTCCAATCGAATCTAAAAGAGATGTGAAAATCGAGTATGTCAAAACAAAAGACGTATCAAAAGCTCTCAATAAATGATTTAGAGCAACTTTTTTAAATAATCTTGATTCTAACCTTTAAATGAAAGTTGATAAAGAGCTGATTTTGCACGTTGCGGAAGTTGCAAGGCTAAAACTGACTGAGACGGAAGTAAAAAAGTTTGTTTCGGAGTTCAAAGAGATTTTGGATGCGTTTTCGATTCTTGACGAAATTAATGTTGAAAAGACAAAGATGTCAATACAGCCTGTTGACGTAAAAAACGTTCTTAGAGAAGACAAAGCAGAAGAATGCTTCTCGCAAGAAAAAGCCCTTGCACAAGCAAAGACCCACAAAAAGGATGGATATTTTAAAGGGCCAAAGGCGGTGTAGATGACAATTAAAGATCACATAAAAAAAGTGCAAAGAGGAGAAATTGACATAGTTGACGCTACAAAAAAGGCTCTTTCTGAGCTAAAAAAAACCGATAATGAATTTAACTATATGAACATAATCTCTGAAGAACTAGCGCTATCACAGGCAAAAGCTGTAAAAAAAAATACTAAGGGAAAACTCGCAGGTCTTTTTATCACAGCAAAAGATGCTATTTTGGTTGCAGGTGTTGAGTCGCGCGGAGGCTCAAAAATACTTGACGGATACACCCCTCCGTTTTCAAGCACAGCTATAAAAAGATGCGTCGAGCAGGGCGCAATAATTCTTGGAAAAACAGCACAGGACGAGTTTGGATTTGGAGCTTTTTGCACAAACGTTGGTGTAGGCTTTAAAACTCCAAAGAATCCTTTTGACAAGAACAGAGCAACAGGAGGTTCATCTGGGGGCGCCGGAGGAATCTCGCAACTAGCAGGTTTCCCCCACATTGCACTAGGAGAATCGACAGGTGGTTCAATAGTCAACCCGGCAAGCTTTTGCGGAGTTTATGGGCTTTGCCCAACATATGGCAGGGTATCACGATACGGTCTTTTAGACTATGGGAATTCTCTTGACAAAATTGGACCGATGGGAAAAGATATCGGGGGAGTAGCGCTTGTTTTAGAAGTTATTTCTGGACGTGACAAAAAAGATTCAACAACGCTTTTAGACAAAGTAGATAATTATTCATCCTACTTAAAAAAAGACATTAAAGGGATGAAAATTGGAATAATAAAAGAAACATTTGGAAAAGGCGTTGACAATGCTGTAGAAAAAAAAGTGGAAAAAGCCATAGAAAAACTAAAAGCATTAGGTGCTAAAGTTGAAAAGATCTCACTTCCAACAACCTTAAAGTATGGGATTTCCACATATTATATTATAGCAACTTCAGAAGCGTCGACAAACTTGGCAAAATACTGTGGGATGAAGTATGGCAAAGAAGAGATGTTAAAGGGGAACTTTAACGAGTATTTTTCAGATGTGAGGGCAAAAAACCTTGGCGAAGAAGCAAAGCGAAGGATTATGCTTGGAACATTTGCAAGGATGAGTGGGTACAGGGATGCATACTACATAAAAGCGCTTAAAGCCAGGACAAAGATAATTGATGAGTATAAGTCAAAGTTCAAGACATATGATGCATTAATATCCCCGACTACGCCGATGCTTGTGCCAACCTTTGACAAAATAAGTAAATTGACGCCGCTTCAAAATTACATGGCAGATATCATGACTGTTGGACCAAACCTTGCTGGTTTGCCACACATTAATATTCCGGTAGGTTTTGAAAAAGGCACCCCGGTTGGCATGATGATAACAGCAGACCACTTAAAAGAAGGAAAGCTATTTTCTGTTGCAAAGGCACTTGAAAAATAAAATTCTGCAAAAACCTTATAAAGAAAGCTACTTACAAAATTAAGTAACTAAAATAAGAGGTGAAGATGGTCAACGAATTTTTGCTTATAATTGTATTTATCTCTCTTTCAATGACATTTTGGATGATTGTGAGATTCTCAAAGAGTATGAAGATTTCTAAAATAAACTTCACATGGAAACTTTTGACTCTTTTATTCTCTCTATTAATCACTGCACTTACAATAATTGCCTCAATCGCGCTTCGAGATGAACTTATCAACGATAAAATCGGAGCACTCATCTCAATATGCTTTTTGGCAAGTATTTTGGCACTTGTTGGCTTTAGAAAAATGTTTAGCGAGATGGATGATTACACTGACAAAAAAGAAAGACTTCTAAAACTAAACTTTATGCTTGACACCCACGCACAAAAAAAAGCAGATGAATACTCAGACAAAGCAGATGAATTAAAGATAAAAAATGAGCGCCTCGCAATGCAGGCAGAGATGCTTGCAAAACAGCAAAAAGAACTCAAGATGTTCAATGAAGAGCTTAAAAATACGCAGGAAGAGCTAAAAGAGGAGAAAAAAAGCGTCGAGAAAAAGGTCAAGGAAAGAACAAAACAGCTAAGAGTTGAAAAAGAGGTTGTGGAAAACCTATTAACCCAAAAAACCCAGTTCATAAATCAGTTATCGCATGATCTCCGAACGCCGCTTACACCGCTTCTAAATCTCTTGCCATATCTTGAACATCATATTAAAGGAAAAGAGGAAAAAAAGATTCTTGAAATCTGCATTAAAAACTCTAATTATCTTGAAAGGCTTGTTCTTGACACATTGAGCCTTGCAAGAATGGAAGCAAAAACTGCCAAGCTTGACTTGAAAAAAGTAAAACTAGTCAATCTAGCCGACGAAATAATCCGCTCAATTCATATGGCTTACAAAAAAGACACTGTAAGAATATCTAATAACATTACAAAAGGGCTCAAAGCTGAAATTGACGAGTTAAAGCTAAGGGAAGTGTTTGAAAATATTATAACAAATGCGATAAAATATAACGAAAGCGACGTGAAAAAAATTGATATAACTTCAAAAACAAAAGAAAAGTTTTTTGAAATAAACTTTAAAGACAACGGGATTGGTCTGGAAGCAAAAGATTTAAATAGTATCTTTAACGAATTCTATAAAGCAGACCCTTCAAGACATCATCATGAGTCAAGCGGACTTGGCCTTTCTATTGCAAAAAGAATTGTCGAATTGCATGACGGCCAAATATTCGCGCTTAGTGATGGTAAAGACAAAGGGACAACAATTACAATAAAGCTCCCGATTGGCAGAAAAAAATGAAACGAATAGCAGTTGTAGATGATAACGACGACCTTTTATTCACAGTAAAGTTTGGTCTAAAAAACGTTGACAAAAGCTTAAAAGTTGAAACATTCAATGATCCAGTCAAATTTCTTGAGGTATGTCAAAAAGAAAAGTTTGACCTTATACTTTTAGATATCATGATGCCGCAGCTTGACGGCTGGGACACTTTTGTTGAAATAACCCAGTCAAAGGTAAACAAAAAGACACCGATAGTGTTTTTAACGGCAAAAACCGACAAGCAAAGTGTAATTATAGGAATGGCAGGTGCAAAAGGATATATCACTAAGCCTTTTACTGTTCCTGATTTGCTTGAGCAAATTGAAAAGTATTTAGGTAAAAAATGAATCCGAACTCTCTGATATTAAAGGAATTTTTTGACAAAGTGCTTTCAGTAGGTTCAGAAATAGCATCTAAAAAATTCGTGCTGTTTGTTTTAAAAAATCTTATTGAAGAGCAAAAAAGCGAGCATTCTTTCATGCAATACATCAGCGTAAACGCGGATGTCCATATCGACCCTAAAATAGACATCTACTCAAAAGAAGAGCTTGCAGAACCTATAAATAAGATATTTGACTACTTATTTTTAGATACTTCTAAAAAGATGCTTAGAGACAGCATTGACTCAGCTATGTATGGCGAATTTAAGACTTTTGGCCTTGACGTCTAACTTTTTCGAAAATATAATATAAGAATAGTTCTGATGTTAACTCTGTGATGGAAAAAATAAGAGAACTAATAGAGATAGCATCTTTGAATCTTAATAATAGTCCATTTATTCAAAAACAAACTGCAATTGACCATTCAAAAGAATTGCAAAGTGAAATAAACGAGCTTGTAGACGCTTTAGAAAAAAACGAGTCTAAAGATATTATTGAAGAAATTGGAGATGTCTTATTTGCCTTTTTAATTTTAATTAAAATTTGTGAAAAAGAATTTGGTTTTAATATTAATGATTCAATTAAATCTTCCATTGTTAAAATAAAAAGAAGAAAACCTCACATTTTTAATAATAATAAGATTACACTAGACGAAGAAAAAAAATATTGGAATAAAATCAAAGAAGAAGAGAAAAAATGACATTTAATACAGACATTGTTATTGGTCTTGAAATCCATGTTGAGCTAAATACAGACACCAAGCTTTTTTGCGGGTGTCCTACAAGTGCAGATAAGCCAAACTCATCAACGTGCGACGTTTGCCTTGGATTTCCTGGAACAAAACCAGTTCTAAATAAAAAAGCAGTGGATTATGCAATTAGGCTTTGCCTTGCTCTTGGCTGCAAAATTTCTCCGCAACTTGTGTTTTCTAGAAAAAGCTATTTTTATCCTGACATGGCCAAAAACTATCAAATTACACAGTACGAGCTACCGCTTGGAAAAAATGGGAAATTAAATCTATCTGATGGAAAAACCATTGGCATCACAAGAGTTCACATGGAAGAAGACCCTGCAAGCCTTGTGCACCCTGCCGGCATGACAGACTCACAATTCGTGCTTGTTGATTACAATCGCAGTGGAAGACCCCTTTGCGAAGTTGTTACTGAGCCTGACATGGACTCTCCTGAGCAGGCAAGAGATTTTATGAAGCAGTTAATTAATGTTTTGCGTTACTTGAAGATTTTTGACATCAACAATTGCGTGATAAAAGCTGACGCTAATATCTCTATAAAAGAATCTGGCTATGTCAAGGTTGAGGTAAAAAACATTACTGGGTTTAAAGAAATAGAAAAAGCATTAAACTATGAAATTGAGCGACAAAAACAGGCAGTTTTAAACAATGAAAAAATCGTGCAGGAAACAAGAGCTTGGGATGCTGATTCTGGCATAACTATTTCAATGAGAAAAAAAGAGACTGAAGAAGACTATGGCTACATCTTAGACCCGGACCTTGTTGTTACAGACATAACAAAGGACTGGATAAAAAAAGTCAAAGATAGTTTGCCTGAACTTCATCAAGAAAGGGCAAAAAGATATGTAAACAAATACAAAATATCAAAAGAAAACGCAAAAGTATTGACTCTTGACTATGATTTGTCTGAATTTTTTGATGCTGTTGCAAAACGCGTTAACCCAGTTCTTGCCGCTAAATGGGTAAGACGAGAGCTTCCAAGAGTATTAAATTACAACAAGCTTGAATTTTCAGACATTAAGTTTGGACCAAAAGAGTTTGGAGACATACTTAAACTTTTGTCAAAAAATAAAATTACTGACAATGTCGCTAAAAAAATTTTGGAGAAACTTTGCGACAAACCTTTTGATGTCGAAGAGTATGTGAAAAAGCAAGGACTTCAAGCAGTTTCTGGCAGTGGAGCTTTAGAAAAGATTGTAAAAAATATTGTTAAAGAAAATCTTCATGCTGTCGCTGAGTATAAAGACGGAAAAGAGCAAAGCCTGAATTTCTTGGTGGGAAAAGTCATGCGAAAAACACGAGGTGCTGCTCAAGCAGGCGAAGTAATTAAGCTTATAAAAAAGATTATAGAGTAAAAAACTGTGGACTGAAGTTCACAGCATTTAGTGGGGTGGCTTTGCCATTTCAGGTACAAAAATTGACTAATGGTTTTT
>JAAOYE010000006.1 GCA_018221175.1 Candidatus Woesearchaeota archaeon | reverse complement strand
TCATTGTTTGCAATTACTTTATTAATTCTTGCTTTTTCAACATTGAGGATTTTTCCTCGAAGCGGAAGTATTGCCTGATACTCTCTGTCTCTGCCTTGTTTGGCGCTGTTGTGTACAAACACACCTGATGCTAATGCAAAATTGTGGGTATTTGGAACTTCAATGTCGTAAACATCAATTCTTTGTTTAAGCTTAATAATTCGTTTTATTTTGTGATTATATTTTTTAATTGTTTCAATCATTGATTTTTGTTTATTATTAAAGAATCTTTTTTCAAAAGTTTCTTTTTTTAGAAGATTTCTATTTTTAGCTCGTTTTCTCTCTTTATCATAATTATCTAAGTTTCCATTTTCTTCAAGTATCTTTTTCATAAAGGATATTGTGTGTTTAAAATAAGTTTTGTTGTATTCCTCTTTTCTTTTTTCTCGAAATTCTTTTGTCCATTGATTTTTAGTTGTTTCACTTCTCCATTTTTTTAGTTCTGGATTATTCCACTGCTTTTTTGCCATGCCATTTAATAATTGTCTTTTGTTTGGATTATTCTGAAAATATCTTGTAACTCTTTTTGATTGTTCTTCTCTGTTCTCTATTTTTGACCAATATTTTTTTTGTGCCTTATTTAAATTCTTCAAATTATTTTTTCTATATTCTTCGTTGTTTTTGTAAAACTCTAAATATCTATTCACCATATATTGTTTATATTCTTCATTTTCCCACTGCTTTTTTGCTCTTTTTGAAAGCATCTCTTTCATCTCTGGAGTTGACATAATCTTACTAATTTTTTCTCTATAATCTTTGGATTTCCTGATTTTTTTTGTTTTTTCTTTGACATCATCTCTATGAAGTGTTTTCTCAAGAATTTTTGAATGAATTTTCAGATGATCTGTCTTTAATAAACGAATAATATTGTCTGGATTGTTATTTAATTTATTAAAATCAATATGATGTTTGTGTTCACCTAATTCCTTTGAATAAACTTTATTTTCTATATTTGATATATCAGAAAGCATATGAGTAAAAATCCATTTATTATCTATTGGATTAAAAACCATCTCGTATCCTTTAATAGTTATTCTGCCCTCGATTTTGGAAATTTTTCTATTTAACGGCATTAAACTCTTTTCTTTATCGAGCTTGCCGGCTTCTATATACTCACCATCTCTTAACATGAATTTATGATCTGGGGTGCAAATGATTTCTTCATCATTGTCAAGTATGATTTTAAAAACATTAACATTTCTTTTTGTGATTCTTGGACTTTTTATTAATTCAATACCAATTGCTCCATCTTTTTTAATTGTATAGCAATGATTCTTATTTCCTTTTTTATCTTCTTTAATTAATTCTTTGAAGCTTAAGTTTCTTCCATCTACGAGAGCAACCTTTGTATCACCAGAAAAGCATCCTCCCGCTGAGTCTCCCTCAACAAGGTATAGTTCGCATTTTGCTGGCTCTTGGTTTGCACAATCAGCAAGCTTTCCTGGAAGAGAAGAGCCTTCAAGTATTGATTTTCTTCGTGTGAGATCTCTTGCTTTTCTAGCAGCCTCTCTTGCAAGAGCAGCACCTACTGCTTTGTCGATTATTTGTCTTGCTACCTTTGGGTTTTCCTCCAAAAATGTTGAAAGTGCAGATGAAACTATAGAGTCAACTATTCCTTTCATTTCTGAGTTTCCAAGCTTGGTCTTGGTTTGGCCTTCAAACTGCGGCTCAGGAATTTTAAGTGAAATAATTGACGAAAGTCCCTCTTTTATGTCATCTGACGATAACTTAAAGCTGTTTTTTGTAAGATTATTTTTTTCCCCGTAATTATTAAACGTCCTTGTAAGTGCTGTCTTAAATCCAGACAGATGTGTTCCGCCTTCATGTGTGTTGATGTTGTTTACAAAAGAATGTACATTTTCTTGGTAACCATCGTTGTATTGGATAGCTATTTCGACTTGTGTCTTGTCTTTTTGCTTTTCAAAGTAGATTGGTGGGTGAAGTGCGTTTTTTCTTTTGTTAAGATACTCTACAAATGATACAATCCCTCCTTCATAATGGTATTCTTGTGTTTTCTTGGTTTTTTCATCACTAAACTCAATTTTTACTCCTTTGTTTAAAAATGCGAGTTCTCTAAATCTTGATGTGAGAGTGTCAAAGTCAAACTGTATTGAGTCAAAAATATCTTTGTCAGGCTTAAAAGAAACCACTGTTCCAATTTTGTCTGTTTTGCCGGACTCTTTTAGCTTGGTTTTGGTTTTCCCTTTAGCATATTTTTGATGGTATATCTTACCATCTCTAAAAACATTTACTTCAAGCTCTTCTGATAATGCGTTTACTACAGAAACACCCACTCCATGAAGACCCCCAGATACTTTGTATGAGTCCTTGTCAAATTTTCCACCTGCGTGAAGCTTTGTCATCACAACTTCAACTGCCGGAATTTTATATTTTGGATGGGGACCTACTGGAATTCCACGTCCGTTATCTTCTACTTCTACAAAGCCGTCTTTTCTTATTTTTATTTTTATTTTATCGCAGTGGCCTGCCATAGCCTCATCTATGCTGTTGTCCACTACTTCATAGACTAAGTGATGAAGACCCCTACTGCCTGTGCTTCCTATATACATGCCCGGTCTTTTTCTTACAGCGTCAAGGCCTGCTAGAACAGTTATTTTTTTTGCATCGTATTCTTCTTTTGTCATTTTTCTTCCTATTTTCATATCTTTAAAAATGACAAAGCCCGAAAACACTAAAAAATTGCTTTGCAATTTTTGGTGTGCCAAAAACAAAGTTTTTGTGCATCTTTGATTTTTGATGTTTTGTCATATATTTTTCACCCAGTTTTACCCTCTTTTTATCGTCTATAAATTAAGAATTTTATGCCTTTATAAACCTATCGAAAATTTTAACAAATTTTCGAAGACTTTCTAAAGAAATATGTCGATAATTTCACAAAAAACCAATGATTAAAAACACAAATCCTATTGATAAAACTGTAAAATAAGCAGTCTTTGACCATGCAAGCACTTTAGCGCCATCAATATTTCCAAAAGGTATGAGATTAAAGACTGCAAGCCACGCGTTGATTAAAAGGCCGTATCTTGAAATTGGCGCAAGGATTGGGTTTGAAATAAATTTTAATCCTAAAAATATTGCTGCCAATACTATGTTTGTTGCAGGTCCTGCTATTGATATCACTCCATTACGCTTCTTAGTTACTGTTCCCTGAATCATGACAGCGCCTGGCGCTGCAAACACAAATCCAAAAAAGCTCATAAGTATTGCCAAAAAAAGCATATTGTTGTCTGCTCTAAACTCTGCCCAGCAACCATATCTTTGTGCAAAATACTTGTGTGCAAGCTCGTGAAACAAAAAGCCTGTCCCAACTGTTATTGCTGACACAAGCAAAAGATCAGGAAATTCTTTTACAAAAAGACCTCCTGCAAGAACAATTGCAAACGCGAGACTGATTGCAGCCCACGCTCTTATTAAGTGCTGTTTTTCTACAGATGAAAATTTGAAAAATTTCATATTGAAACAAGAATTTTTATTTATTTATAATAGTTGTGACCAATGAGCCATTCTCCCCCTTTCTACAATATCCATTTTAAGACATGCAATATGTTTTGTATAGACATGGCCTTGATTATTCATTACAGTGTCAATAAAATGAGTAAGCCCGTTTGCTTCTGCTCTAATATGACTGCCGTCGGTTTGATTAGGATCGCCGGTGTAAATAGCTTTTGCGCCATCATTAAGCCGTGAAGTTATAGTTTTAATTGAGTTATGAGTTGTATTTTGAAATTCTTCGCCTATAAAAAATTGCCTTTTTTTAATATTTATACCTCTAACATACCCAAGAGGCTGAATTCTTACTCTTTTCTCGGGATCATTTAAGATATCATCTAAGTTTTCCCCATAAATACATTCATCATCTTTTTCAAGGATGATATCAAAAGCATCATTAACAGAAGAATAATTATGTATTACTTTTTCTATTAAGTCTCCAGGCAAATAACCATACTCTTCTTTACCTACGTTAGAATGGGGTTTAGTAAACAACAATTCAGAATTGCCTTTTTTTGTATGTTGAGTAGTGTACCACCCAGCCACCACACCCATTAAAGTCTTACCTGTTCCAGCATTTCCATATAAAACAACAATATCTAATTTATCATTTAAAGAAAGGTCCAGTGCCATGGCTTGTTCAACATTTCTTGGTGCAATTCCTGTTTTGTCTATCAATTTTCTTATTTCTTTCCAATCAAGATTAGTAAAATAATGAGATTCATTATTTTTTACAAGCTTAACAATTTTAGAATTCTTATCATTTAATAATCCATACCTATATCCTTTTAAAAGAGATTCTTCTAATCTATTTTGGTCTGTGAAAACTATAAACTCGTTTGCTAAAAGACTTTTGTAAAACTCATCTCTTTCAATAATTTTTTCAGTTATGTCATATTCTGTTTCTTTTCCTTGAGAATTTGGACTATATTCGAGTTCATATTTTTTCAAATCGCTGCTAAGAGAAATTAGATCTGATAATTCAACCATATCTTTATTAAGAAATAATTCGTGAGCATACTCATCCTGAATAAAAGAATAGCCTGTGTAAAGTTTTGTCAGGTCAACAGCATCTGCAATTCTTGATTTTGCATTAATCTTGTTAATTAGTGCTGAACCTCTTAATGCTATGTCATTTGTGACAAACTCAACTTGATATTTGTTAGGATTATGCTCTTTGTCATCTTCCAAAAATTTGGCACATCTTAAAATATTAATATCATTTTCACCAATATCTGGCACATTAATAGATACAATATCTCTTTTATCTAAAGGAAGATAAAATTCTTTTAAAACTCCTCCTTTATCATTTACACTAACACCATCTTTGATTAAGTCGCCATCTCTGGCGAGCTGTTCCCTTAATCTAAAAAAACCTCTAGCATTTACACCCCTATCACTATTTTCACTTTTAAATTTATGAAGTTCTCCAATAACTTCTTTTGGAATAACAACTATATTGTCTTCAAATTCTGTTGGTGCTCTCCAACTATCAATGATTATGTTTGTGTCAAGTAATATTATTTTAGGTTTGCTCACTGTTTTATCGCCTGCTTTTTCTATATGTCTCTCTTGCGTTTATTCCAAAATAAAACGCTTCTATTTTGAGTATCTTCGTTTGTGTTTTCTCTGTTCTTTTTTCAGGGTCTATTTCCAAACCTCTTTTTATGTAAAGCCTTTCAAAGTTAGAATCTAATCTTTTGCCAATGTTTTCTAATAATAGGTAATCAAGATTATTAGTTTTATAAAATAAATTAGTAATTCTTATGGTTGTTCTTAATAATTCATGAAAATTCCTAAGATTTAAGGATTCATATTTTTCTGGTAGGTATAAAGAGTTTTTGAATTTTGAAATATCACTTTTATCATTTTCATATTCAAGTTTGCTTAAATTATTGAATATTCTTTTTGCAGATTCATATCCATAACGATCTTTACTTATAGAAATACCTAATTCTTCTGCAGTTTCCAGTGCAGAAGAAATAATAATAGCCCCTTCAAGAGTATGTCTTTTTTTATCATCTAGTTCTGTTTTTTTTAGCTCTTGAAATAAATCATAATTAGTTTTATTCACCAAAATTACCCCTTGGGTAATCCTCGTTTAAACCATATTTAAAGTTTTCTATTCTAAAGTAGAAACAATTCAAT
>JAAOYE010000060.1 GCA_018221175.1 Candidatus Woesearchaeota archaeon | reverse complement strand
GTATCAAAAAACTTTGTTTTTTGGACGTTCCGAAAATCTACAATTTTCGATACGTGTCAACCGAGCGTAACCAGTTGGTTCAGTGTGTCCTGTGGGTTTAATCAAAAGATTTAAAAACCCTATTTATTCACCTATGTCATGCAACTATACACATTTTTGATTCTACAAGCGTTTTTAGGAGGTTCTATCGATGAAGACTAAGTTTGTAGTCATAACAGGGGGAGTGCTCTCAGGCCTTGGAAAAGGCGTTGTAACAGCGTCTATTGGAAGCATCTTAAAAGCGCAAGGATACAAAGTCTCAGCTGTAAAAATTGATCCATACATAAACGTTGATGCAGGCACAATGAGACCAACAGAACACGGCGAAGTGTTTGTTACAGAAGATGGAGGAGAAACAGACCAAGATCTTGGAAACTATGAACGATTTTTTGATGAAAACATATTCAAAAAGCACAACATAACAACAGGCCAAGTCTATCTAAATGTAATACAAAAAGAAAGAAACCTAGAATATGACGGGAAATGCGTAGAGGTAATACCCCACATCCCGCTTGAAGTAAGAAGAAGAATATTTAAGGTTGCAAAAGACACAAAAGCAGACTATGTAATGATTGAAGTTGGCGGTACGATTGGCGACTATCAAAACGTTTTGTTCTTAGAAGCCCTTAGAGAGATGAAAAGAGAATACAACAACATGATTTTTGTTCACGTCGCATACCTTCCAGTACCTGGAAACATTGGGGAGATGAAAACAAAGCCAGCACAGCATTCAGTTAGAGCACTTAATGCATCTGGAATACAGCCAGACATAATAATTGCAAGAGCATCAAACATGATTGACAAAATCAGGCGCGAGAAGCTTTCAACATTTTGCAATGTGAAAGAAGATGCAGTAATTGGAGCACCTGATGTTTTTAATATCTATGAAGTTCCTTTGATATTTGAAAAGCAGGGTCTTGGAAAAAAGATTGTGGAAAAATTTGGGAAAAAATACAAGAAAGGAAAGCTCTCAAAATGGGAAAGCTTAATCAAAAAGACAAAGAAGCTCAAAAAAACAGTAAAAATAGGAATAGTCGGTAAATACTTTGATATTGGCGACTTCACACTCGAAGATTCATATATCTCTGTTATTGAGGCAATAAAGCATGCGAGCTGGAACAACAGTGTTAACTACAAAATTGAATGGATTGACTCAAAAAAATACGAGAAAAACAAGTCAGCACTAAAAGAACTTGACAAGTACAACGGAGTGATTGTTCCAGGCGGTTTTGGATATAGTGGTGTTGAAGGGAAAATCTTGGCAATTGAGTATGTAAGAAAGAAAAAAATACCTTACCTTGGAATATGCTATGGCATGCAGCTTGCAGTTGTAGAATTTGCAAGAAATGTTTGCAAGCTTGAAGGTGCAAACACAACAGAAAACGAAAAAAATGTCAAGCACCCAGTAATAGATATTCTCCCAGAGCAAATTGAAAAGCTAAAACAAAAAAAATACGGTGCGACAATGAGACTTGGCACGTACCCTGCAAAGCTTAAAAGAGGAACAAAAGTAAGAAAGCTTTACAAAAATAAAGGCAAAGTTGATGAGCGCCACAGACATAGGTACGAAGTAAATCCAGAATATATTGAAAGATTAGAAAAGAAAGGTCTTGTGTTTTCAGGAAAATCACCAGATAGAAGCCTCATGGAGTTCATGGAGCTTCCAAAACATCCTTACTTTGTTGGGGCACAAGCACATCCTGAGTTTAAGTCAAGACCGTTTAGACCAGCACCGCTTTTTGACGGTTTGATTAAAGCTGCGATTAAGAAAAGAATAAAATGACTTTATCTGAAAAAGAGAAGGAAAAGATTTGGTATGAAGCTGGAAAAGCTTCTCTTAAGTTTGTCTCTTCTGATGCAAAAGTTGTTGTTTTTGGTGCTGGAAGGACTGTTTTGCAGGCATTGCAGGCGTTTTTTGATAAAGGACTGTACAAATCTATAGGAGTAATTTGCGCTTCACAGGGAACAAAAAAAAGAGTGTTAGAGCTTGGAATAAATGTTTTGTCAGATGAATCTCTTGAAGAAGGAAACTATGTCTACATCGACGGCGCTGACCAGATAGACCCAGAAAAAAACATAATCAAAGGAGGATATAAAGGCACAGGCGACCCTGGCATTGAAGGAGTGATGTATAGGGAAAAGCAGCTTGCATACAAAGCAGGCACATTTATTATCATTGCAGATGAGTCTAAACTTGTTGATTTTCTTGGTCAAGGAGAATATGGGCTTCCAATAGAGTTTGAACCTGACATGTCAGATGAAGTAAAAACATTTCTTAAAGGAGTTTTCCCAGGTAGAAGAATCAAGCTTAGAGAAGGAGATGATGGTGTTTTTTACACTGAGAACAGCAAGCAGATATTTGATGTAACTTTTGATGGCAAAGAGCACAACCTTGCAAAACTTGAAGAGCAGCTTGAAGAACATGATGGTGTTTATTCAACCGGTCTTTTTTCAATAGGCAAACCAGATAAAATTGTTGTTGCTTCTTCTAATGGTGTTGAAGTGTTATAATTATTTTTTTTTAGAATTAGTTTCTTTTTCTGCTTCCACTTCATCGGAGCTATCAGTTTCGCTGCTTTGGTCTTCTAGAACTTCTTTGTCTTCGTCTGTGAGTTCATCTTCTAGAACTTCTTTTGCTGTCTCTTCAAGTTCTTCTTGTGTGTTGTCATCTTCACTTTTCTCAGGCTCTTCGTCTTCTACTTCACCTTCATGAACATCTTCTTTAGTTTCTTGTTCTTCACTTTTCTCATCAAAAACTTCTAGCTCTCCTAATTTTTCTGTTTCCATCTCATCCCCAGCTTCTTTTACAACTTCTTTGAATTCATCTACCTTCTTTTGCTCAGGTTTTTCTTTGATTTTTGCAAAAACATCTCTTATTCCTTGTGCGCCGTCAACGTCAAAATATTCATAGAATTTCTGGGTGACTTTTAGCATGTAGCTTCTTCCATGCCTTTCTTTTGTTATAAATCCAGCCTCAAGAAGCTCCCCGACGTGTTCGTAAGCTTTGTTTGTTCTTATGTGAATTACTTCTGACTGCAAAACAGGCGACTTCCAAGCTATTACTGCAAGTGTTTCCATAACTGTCTTTGTAAGCTCTGTTTCTGCAACTATTTTTCTAACAAGCGGCAAATACTTTTCACGCACATTTAACTTCCAGCTGTCGCCATCTTCTACAAGCATAAGTGATGAATCTTTCTTGTCATAATCTTCTTTTAGTTCTTCTAAGGCTTTTTTGATTGGCCTTTTGTCTCTTGCGCCAACGGTATCTCGCATGAAATCAACTTCAAGTTTTTTCCCAGCAGAAAATAAAAGGGCCTCAATTTTATTCTTATAATCTCCTTTAGGTTCTTCTTCCATCATCACCTCTTTTTCTTGTGTCATTTTAGTGTTATGTAGCTTTCACCGTCTTTTTTTATTCTTTTTTCTTTAATCATTAAATCTATCACTTTTTTAATAAATTTTTGCTCAAGCCCTATAATTTTTTGAAGTTCTGGAATGGTTCTGCCACCAACACAACTTATTAGTATAAAATTTTTCAAAATTGAGGTGAATCCTTCATTTAGCTTGATGTTTTGCTGTTTTAGCTGCTTTGCAACAAGGTCAAGGTCATGCGATCTTCCCTGGACATCATTGATAAAAGCAGTTATATCTCTTGCTTTGTAAGTTAATTCTTCTGGTTCATATACTTCGATGCTTGAGGGCATGAAGTCAAAGCAAAAATATACCATGTCATTAAGCGAGCTAAACAGTATGTCAAGCTCTACAAACGCTGCAAATAAGTTTCCTTCATGTTTTATAGCCTTGTGGTATTCTTCTTTGACAAGAATCAATGTCTTTGAAGGCATGCTTTTGACATAATCCTTAATAGTTTTGTCAACGTGTGTCTTTGGCTTTCCTACTATTTCAACAATTACTTTTGCAAGCAGCCATCCTTGGGCGACTTTTGCCTTGATTTCTTTTTTACTCACCATTTCTTCTCACGATAAACATTATTATACCGACAACAAATAGTGAGGATAGAAGATACTTTATAAGTTTTTTTAATTTTATGTTGGAAGATTCATATATTGTTACAGGTTTGTTTACTGCCTGTCCTGTTATCAGATTTGTTTTTCCATTCGGTTCTTTGATGTTTGAATATGTATTTATAATGTCATATATCTTGAAGCTGTCGCTGTAGCTTGTTAACCCAGTTTTGTTTGCCAGCACCAGTAGTTTTCTGGTGTCGTGTGTTGTTTTGTTGTCAGAAAGGCTTAAGAAAAATAAGTTTGGGCCATCTTCAATTTCAACTTCAAAGCTCACTGTTTTATCACAAGATTTTTTTATGGCTTTTTTACTTGTTTCAAGAACCAAATCCATATTATTTTCCGCGCATCCTGCATAAAGATTTATTTTATCATTAAACTTTTTGGCTCTTGTGTAAAAACTCTTTATTTTATTCTTTGCTTTACTTTCACTAATCATTAGATTAACAGGGGTTGAATAAGTTTTTGCTGACTCTCTGTTTGGAGACTTTATCTTTACCATTATTTTATAGTCTTTTACAGGTATTTCATCTCTAGTTATTTTATTATTTAATGTGATTTCTTTTGTTTGTTTGGAATTTAAAACAATTTTTTCTTTGTTTTCTTCTCGCTTCATAAGCGCAAGGCTCCCAGAATAAATGTATGACCACATTTCAAATTCTTTATTGTCAACAGTCGGGTTTTCAAGTTTTACTTTGACTTCGAATTCTCTTGAGATGTTTTCAGATGTTTGGATTATGAATTTGACTTCGTCATGCGTAAAGCTGTTTTTTTCTTGTTTTGGATTTACAACGATTGGCGAGTCTGAACTGCCAGATGACTTGTATTTTGTAATGGTCTTTGGGCACATGGCGTCGTTTGTATCTATTAGTTTTATTTCAAACCCTTCTGTAATGATGTCCTCTCCAAAAGCGTAAACTCTGACTTTTCCTTTGTAATTGCCAGAATCAAAATCACTGTCACAGTTTCTTTTTGAAAACAAAGGAAGAGATAGGTAGGTGGTTGTACCTCTTGAAATATTTTCTAAATTTACAGCAACATTTGTTTCATAAGGTCTTGTTCGAAGAGTGTTGTCGTCAAGGTCAATCGTTGCCCATCTTGGACTGTAAAGATAGGGTACAAACGAAAGTGCTTCAAAATCGTAGTTGTTTGAATCAAATTTTACAAATATTGTTGTAAAATCACCAAACCTTATAGAATTTGGAATACTGATTATTGTTAGGTTGTGTTCTCCAAGGTCATCAAGGCCGTTGACAAAAAATTTTTGGTCTGAGCGAGTATTTGTTCCCAGATATTTTAATGTTGCCAAGACTTTGTAGTCTCCTTTGATTAAATCATTTGGAAGCGTCCAATTATAATTTATTGTTGTAATATTAGAAATATTCATTGGATAATTCTCAATTATAAACCATTTGTATTTCCAGCTGCTTCCAATTTTTTTGGCTATCTTTATTGTCAAATTAGCATTTGTCTCTATTAGTACTAAATTAGTAATTTTACCTGTGATGTTAAGAGTTTCTCCAAGGCTTAAATTTTCTGAAGATATATCGATATCAACATCAAGCTTTACTTCCTGACTAGTGTTTGTTTCGTTATCTTCTACGATTATACCTGTGTTTTTGCGGCCAGGCGTACCTCCAAGCTCAAAGCTTTCAATCCATGTTCCACTGACTAGCTCAATTGAGTTTCCAGGAGTAGCAATATTAGTGTATGTTACATTGTATGAATCAGTTTCATTAGATAGGCTAATTGTATCACCACTATTTTTTAGAGTGAATGAACCATCAACAACTGAGTAATTTTTATCACTTCCATTCCAGATACTATCATTATTTCCAAAAAATTCTTCGTATTTTTCCTTGTTTCTGGCAATCACCATATATTCATAAGGAGTTATATTGATGTCATCAAAAGGATTATCATCAATTTTCCATGCTGAGAGATTTACTGAGAAAGAACCATTGTTATACAGTTCTATCCACTCACAATATGTATCTGAACAGGCATCAGGATTATACATCACTTCATTAATGATTACATCAGCAACTGCTGTGGTTGTTAAGATTGATAAGATTATGAAGTAAATTAGTTTTTTAATTATTAAACACCTCTTTTAGAGGAGAATTTAGAATTTATTTTTATTTCTTTCTATTAGAAGTACCAATATAAATCAACCAAATTGTCCCAGCCAAATACAATACACTTACTATCAAAAACACCCAATAAAGCAGGGGTGAGGCTTCTACAAGGCTTTTTCCAAAATATGTTTGAAGAAATGATAAAGGCAAAAGCCCAAAAAATGTTCCAAGGAAAAAACTTCTAAACCTCATCTTTGAAAATCCTGCAAGATAAGAAAAAATGTCTGATGATGTGAAAGGGTTAATTCGAAGAAAAAATATTGCATACCCGCCGTATTTCTCAGCGTATCTGTCAAACTTATGCCATTTTTTGTCTGAAACTTTTTTCTCTACATATTCTCGTCCAAGATAGTTTGCCAAAAAAAACGCAAATGACGCGCCTATCATATTGGCAGTTAAGGTAAGCAATCCTCCTAAAAACCATCCAAACAAAACTCCGCCAGTAATATATATTATAAACCCAGGAATTGGCGCTATCATAACTTCTAGTGTTACAATAATAACGAAAATAAGCGGTGCTATCACACCAAAATTTTGGATTATAGAGCTTACTCCATTAACATCGCTAAAAAACAAGTAATGTGTGATTTCTCCTCTAAAAAAATCAATCAATAACAAAGAGAGTATCAATGCAAACGATATAAAGAAAAATGTGTGTCTTGGCTTGTAAATTTTTTTTACCAGCTCCCAGGAATTTTTTCTTTGCATACACAACAGCCTTTTTCTAAGTTATTGAGGATATTATATCCATCTCTTTTAATTAATAAATTATTGCATTTAGGACAAATCGTGTTTGATTCATAAGGCACGTTTCCAAGATAAACATATCTTAAATATTTCTTTGCAATTACTTTTGCTTTTTCCATTGTCTCTATTGGAGTTGGAGATACATTCCCAAGCTTAAAATGAGGGAAAAAACGTGAGATGTGCAAAGGCACATCTTCTCCTAGGTTTTCTTTTATCCATTTGCACATCTCTTCAAATTCTTTTAAATCATCGCTTAGCCCAGGAATAAGTAGATTTGTTATTTCAAGCCACACCCCTTCCTCTTTTAAAATCTTTAAACTCTTTAATATAGGCTCAAGCTTCCCGCTTGAATACTTCATATACTTTTCATTATTAAAAAACTTCAAGTCAATGTTAGCAGCATCAATAACTTTGCAAAGCTCTCTAAGCGGTTTTTCATTGATGTAGCCATTTGAGACAATCACGTTTTTCATGCCTTGTTTTTTTGCTATTTTGGCAGTATCAATCATATACTCATAGAACACAGTTGGTTCAGTGTATGTATATGCAATCATATCACAACCTTTTTCTTTTGCCGTCTCAACAATTTTTTTTGGAGGATACGAAACTTTGTCTGTTTTTTCAGGCTTTGCTGTTGCAATCTCCCAGTTTTGACAGCCTTTGCATCTAAAATTGCAGCCAACAGTACCAAATGACAGGATGCTTTTGCCAGGAAAAAAGTGATACAGAGGCTTTTTTTCTATTGGATCTATAGCAATTGAGCACGGCCTGCCATAGACAAGAGCGTAGATATTATCTTCTTTATTGATTCTAACACCGCAAATCCCTCTTTTACCCTCAGAAATAATACAGTTATGAGGGCAAAGCACGCACTTATTGTTTTCTGCAAACAATGCTTGTTTCATAAAATGAAAAATGTTTGATTTATATTTAAAATATATCTTAAAAGCAAGTGAATCATAATAAAACAAAAACATTTAATAATAAGTATACTCAATAAAACATATTATTATAGAGGAAAGTATGCAAAAAGAGGTGGAGTGTGGAAGTGCCAAAAACAGCAAAAGAAGTTCTAGATGAATTAAAGGAGTTTCCAGACGGTTCACAAGAGTCAAAAGAAATTCCAGAGCCGCCAGCACCAGGAGGCCAGGAAATTGACGAGCTCCCTTATTTTGAAGCAGATACAGTTGATAATATACCTGTACCGTCTCCAGTGAATCTTTCTCCTGAACCAGACAACGAAACCCCGCCAGAAATAGGGATTGGCGCTGTTAAAGATAAAACTGAAACTTTATTTGCTCTGGGCACCGAAGAAATTTCTCCTGCACCAGAATTAAAACAGCCTTCGATGCCAGAAACAGAAACTCTCGAAGTCCCAGCACCGCCGCCAGAGCTAAAAGAAAAACCAATGTATGCCAGACTTCAGGAAATCGAAGATGAATACCTTGATTCTGTTGAGCCAGAAACAGACATGGAAGAAATCAGAATGGAGCTTGAAGCAGAAACAGAGCTAAAAAAACCATTGTTTGTCAATCTTCAGGAATATGGGGTTCTTTTAGAAACTATGAGGGGAGCAAAGACAAACCTTACAAACTTCACAGAAACAGTATCACGACTTCAAAATTTGACAAATACAAGGAAAAAAGAGTTTGATAAAATAAACAAACATTTTGAAAATATTCAAAGAAAGCTTATCATGATTGACAACGCATTATTTGAGGAGGAATAAAAAATGGATGAAAACGCACCATTGTTCATAAAATTGGATGAGCACAAAGACATTTTAAACATAGTGACAGTGATAAAGAAAAAAGTCCAGGAGTCAAAAAACACCCTTGGAAGAATAGAAAATCTTCGAGCAGAAGAGAAAAACGAGCTTGAGAACTGGACAAAAAACCTTAACGATGTCCACACAAAAGTCGAGCTAATAGACAGGATGTTTACAAACCCCAAATTTTAGAATGGAAAACGAGCAAGAATTATATGTTGGTGTGAAGGATAAAAGAGAGCTTCGAAGAAACATTTTGGAAGCCTCAAAGTCTATAGTTATGTCTATGCAGTCCTATCAAAGACTAAAAGATATACAGGAAGAAAAACTAGGCTTAAAACAAAGACTAAAAAGCGATGTGAAAGAGCTTAAAATGCTTTTTAACAGATTAAAAAGATATATCCCTGAAAAAAATGTTAAGACAAACAAAGGAACTAAAGCAAGGCTGCCAAAGCTTCCAGAAATAAAAGATTCTAAAAAATCTCATGACCAAGAGATTGACAACCTTCACCAGCAGCTTGCAAACATTGAACAAAAGCTTGCAAAGTTTTAAATAATATTCACTAGTTCTAATGACGACAATATGAGGGGATGCCGGAGCGGCCAAATGAAAATCGTGGATTTTCAAAACTATTAACTCTTCGATTTCAGACCAAACGGGACAGACTCAAGGCATTTGAGTACGGAGTGCTGCTTAGCAGTTCTATGAAGAAGTCATTTGTGGGCCATCTGTTGGCTTAGTGCCTACTGGGGTTCAAATCCCCCTCCCCTCACTTAATAATCATCCCAATTAAGAATCTCTAAGTCTTCCATGTTTTTGTTTGTCAGGGAGTCAGTAAGAATCTTTATGAGTTGAATATTGTTTACAATATGAATCGAATAATCAGCAGCAAGTCTTCTGATAAGGTATGTGTCTGACTTTGCTTCATCTTTTAAGTTTAATCTTGGAATACTAATCACAAGCTCAATTTTCCCTTTCTTCATATAAGTAAGGATGTTTGGCTCTTTTTTCTCATGAATCTTATGCAGTTTCTTTGTTTTTATACCATACATGTTGTAAAAATTATGAGTGTTTTGTGTCGCAAATATGTCAAAACCCTGCTCTTTTAACTTTTTTATGGAATCAATAATTTCATATCTGTTTTCATCACCAGAAATGCTGACTAAAATGTTTTTTTCAGGCAGCTTAACACCGGTAGATATCAAACTCTTCAAATACGCCTCCTCGACGTCATCGCCAAAGCACCCAACCTCACCAGTAGACGCCATCTCAACACCGGTAATAGGGTCAGCACCAGCAAGGCGTGTAAAACTAAACTGAGACATTTTAACGCCAACATAATCGATTTCAAAAATAGACTTTTTTGCCTTGTGGACTTTCTCATTGAGTATTGCTTTTGTTGCAAGCTCAATCATATCAAGCTTTAATATTTTAGAAACAAATGGAAAACTTCGAGAAGCCCGCAAATTAAGCTCGATTATTTTTATCTCATTATTTTTTGCCAAAAACTGAATATTAAATGGACCAGTAATCTTTAATTTTCTTGTCAGTTGCTTTGTTATAGTCTTTATTCTGCGAATAGTTTCAAGATAAGTTTTTTGCGGCGGAAATACAAGCGTTGCATCTCCAGAATGCACGCCAGCGTTTTCAATATGTTCAGAAATTGCGTATGCCAATAACTCACCGTTTTTTGCTACAGCGTCAATTTCGATTTCTTTTGCACCCAAAAGGAACTTTGTGATGACAACAGGATGCTTTTTTGACACATCACTTGCTTGCTTTAGATAGTTTACAAGGTCCTCTTCATCTGAAGCAACATTCATAGCAGAACCCGACAAAACATATGAAGGTCTGATAAGCACGGGATAACCAACTTTTTTTGCAAAGCTTTTTGCTTCTGTTAAACTTTTAAGCTCTTTCCACTCTGGCTGGTCAATTTCCAGTTCATCAAGTAGCTTTGAAAACTTGTATCGGTCTTCTGCATTGTCTATGCTTTTTGGCGAGGTGCCAAGGACGTTGATTCCCTCTTTTTCCATTGGAAGCGCTAAGTTGTTTGGGATTTGGCCGCCCATAGATATTATAAAGCCGTTTGGCTTTTCTTTTCTGTTTATTTCATACACGCTTTCAAATGAAAGTTCATCAAAATAAAGCCTGTCACAGATATCGTAATCAGTGCTCACAGTTTCAGGATTGAAGTTTATCATGATTGTTTTATAGCCCACTTTTTTTGCAGTGAGAACTGATGAGACGCAGCACCAGTCAAACTCAACTGATGAGCCAATCCTGTACGGACCGCCGCCAAGCACAGCAACAGATTTTCTGTTGTCAAACTTGACATCGTCTTCATTTCCGTTAAAAGTCAGATATAGGTAGTTTGTTTTTGCAGGATACTCTGCTGCAAGCGTATCAATCTGTTTAACTACAGGATGGATTTTGTAAATATTTCTTTTCTTTCGTACGTTTTCTTCAGTTGAATTGGCAAGAACTGATATTTGTTCGTCAGAAAATCCTTTTTGCTTCAAATCAATCATCAATTCTTTTTTGATATATCCAAGATTTTTTCCATTGATTTCTTTTTTTAGCTCAACAATGTTTTTTATTTTGTACAAAAACCATTTGTCGATTTTTGTCATGTCAAATATTTTGTCAACACTGTATCCCTTTTCAATTGCGCGCGCCACTGCAAACACTCTTTCATCAGTTGGTCTTTTAAGTTCTTCGTCCAAATTTTTAAAAGAATAGTTTCCGTTTGCAACAAGCCCTATCGCGCCTATTCCAAGCATTCGGATCGCCTTTTGAAGTGCTTCTTCAAATTTTCTGCCTATGCTCATGACTTCGCCAACGCTTTTCATTCCAGAACCGATTCTTTTTGAGACTCCTTTAAACTTTTTTAGGTCCCACCTGGGAATCTTTACAACGACATAGTCAAGTGCCGGCTCAAAGCAGGCCATAGTTTTTTTTGTGATTGAGTTTTTTATCTGGGTCAAGAGTTTTCCAAGTGCTAGTTTTGCAGCTACAAACGCTAAAGGATACCCTGTTGCTTTTGATGCTAGTGCTGAGCTTCTAGAAAGACGTGCATTTACTTCTATTATCCTGTACTCGTCACTATCTGGGTCAAGAGCGTATTGTATGTTGCATTCTCCAACGATTCCAAGATGCCTAATAGCATTTATTGATATTTTCCTTAGCTTATGGTATTCGTGGTTGTTTAAAGTCTGAGAGGGTGCTACAACGATTGACTCACCAGTGTGTATTCCGAGCGGATCAAAATTTTCCATGTTGCAAACAGTGATGCAATTATCAGCACGGTCTCTTACAACTTCATACTCCACTTCTTTCCAGCCGCCAAGATACTCTTCAACCAAGATTTGAGGAGATGCACTAAGCGCTTTTGAAACAGCATCTTTCATATGCTTTTCATCTTTTACAACACCGCTTCCAAGCCCGCCTAGTGCGTATGCTGAGCGAATCATCACAGGATAGCCTATTTTTTTGGCAGTCTTTAAGGCGTCACTGACAGCTTTTACTGCCTTGCTTTTTGGAGTTAGAAGTCCGACTTCGTCAAGTTTTTTTACAAATATCTCTCTGTCTTCTGTTGCAATTATCGATTCAACAGGTGTTCCCAAGACTTTCACATTGTTTTTTTTCAAGACCCCTTTTTTGTAGAGTTCAACACCGCAGTTAAGCGCTGTTTGCCCACCAAACGATAATAATATCCCATCAGGTTTTTCTTTTTTGATAATTTTTTCAACAAAGTAGGGCGTTACAGGCAAAAAGTAAACTTTGTCTGCGAGTCCCTTAGAAGTTTGCACTGTCGCGATGTTTGGATTTACAAGAACTGTTTTTATTCTCTCTTCTTTTAACGCCTTTATTGCTTGGCTTCCAGAATAGTCAAACTCACCGGCTTCGCCTATCTTTAAAGCTCCGCTTCCAAGTATTATTACTTTATTTACTTTCATTTCTTATGCTCCTTTACTACCTCTAAAAACTTGTCAAACAAAAACTCTGTGTCTTTTGGTCCAGGCATTGCTTCTGGGTGAAACTGTACGCTAAAAAACGGCTTTGTCTTGTGCCTTATTCCTTCATTAGTGCCGTCGTTTGCGTTTCTAAACCACGGCTTCCAATCTTTTTTTAGCTTTTTTTCGTCAACTGCAAACCCATGGTTTTGGCTTGTTATATAGCACCTGTTTGTGCCAACATCAATGCATGGCTGGTTTTGCGCTCTATGACCATATTTTAATTTGTAAGTGTCTGCACCAGACGCGAGCGCCAACAATTGATTTCCAAGGCAAATTCCCCAAACAGGCTTTTTTTTCTTCAAAGCTTGCTTTATATTGGCAATCGTCTCTTTGCACATTTTCGGGTCGCCAGGACCATTACTAATAAAAAGGCCGTCATAATCTTCATCCAAAAAGTTATGATCCCAAGGAACACGAATAACAGTCACGTCTCTTTTTACAAAGTTCCAGATAATATGGTTTTTAACACCGCAGTCAACAAGCAAAATCTTCAATTTTTTACCATGATTATAAACAATTTTTTTTGGGCAAGACACAGTTGAAACAAGATTTTTTTGGTTAGGATCATACAACTTTACATCTTTATCAACAACTATTTTTCCAAGCATCACACCTTTTTCACGAATTTTTTTAGTAAGCGCCCTAGTGTCTATCCCATATATCCCTGGAACTCCTTCTTCTTCCATCCACTTTGAAAGCGATTTTTCGCATTTCCAGTGGCTTTGCTCTTTTGAATAATCAGAAATGATAAGGCCAGACACATGGATTTTATCAGATTCAAAGTTTTTATCAATTCCGTGCTTATCAAAGTCATTTTTTGGAACACCGTAGTTTCCAATTAAGGGATAAGTAAGAATCAATATTTGACCTTTGTAGGAAGGATCTGTAAGAGACTCAGGATAGCCCACCATTCCAGTGTTAAACACGACTTCTCCAGAGGTGCTTTGCTTAGAACCAAATGAATATCCCTCATATGAAGTGCCGTCTTCAAGAATCAACCTAGTTTTTTTCACCCTAGAAATTCTATATCGAAAAAGAATGTTTATAAAGATTATTGTTTTTAAACAACATATGGCATTAGAAATATGCGCTGTAGGAGGATACGGCGAAGTTGGGCGCAACATGACAGCAGTCAGATATGAAGACGAAGTTGTTATTTTAGATATGGGCCTTCACCTTGACAACTATATTCATTATACAGAGGATGAAGACATCCACGACATAACAGGACAAGAACTGCTTGACGTGGGAGCTGTTCCAGACATTTCCAAGATTAAAATGTGGAAAAAGAAGGTAAAAGCAATAATTCCAGGACACGCCCACCTTGACCATATAGGGGCTGTTCCTTTTTTAGCCAAGGAATTTGACGCACCCATCCTACTCACCCCTTATTCTGCAGCTGTCCTAAACGAAATTTCTACTGACAACAAGATTCCTATATACAACAAAGTAAAAGTTTTATCGAACAATGCTGTCTACCATCTTTCAAAAAACATAATTATCGAATTCATAAGCGTCACGCACTCAATTCCTGATTCAGTGATGATTGCAGTGCACACTCCAAAAGGAACAGTTCTTTACACAGGCGACTACAAGTTTGACGACACACCAACACTTGGAGCTATGACTAACTATAAGAAATTAAAGCAGCTAAAAAACGTCAAAGTTTTAATCATGGACTCTCTTTATGGAGGTAGAAAAGGAAGAAGTCCATCAGAAAAAACTGCGCATGAACAGCTTAAAAAGGTTATTTCAAGCAATGTTTCAAAAAACAACGGACTAATAGTCACAACGTTTTCTTCTCAAATAGCAAGACTAAAGGCAATTGTTGCGCTTGGCAAAAAGATGCGAAGAAAAGTAGTGTTTTTAGGAAGAAGCCTTGCAAAATACACTTACGCTGCAGAAGATGTTGGGCTTGTAAGGTTTTCTGACGAAGTAGAAATAGTAAAGTACAGCTCTAAAGTCAAAAGGCGCCTAAGAAAAATAATGAAGGAAGGAAAAGAAAAGTACATGATAGTCTGTACAGGACACCAAGCAGAAAAAAAGGCAGTCTTATCAAAAATGATTGACAAAAATTTTTATCACTTCACAAAAAATGACGCAGTGATTTTTTCATGCACCACGATACCAATAGAGCAAAATATTGAAAACAGAAGGATTTTAGAAGAAAAACTAACATCTCATGGTGTGAGAATCTTCAAAGACATCCACGCGTCAGGCCACGCGTCAGAAGAGGAGCACAGAATGCTAATTGAGATGGTAAAGCCAAAGATAATCATTCCTTATCACTGTATTTTAAAAAGAGCAGAAAACGTAAAGAAAGAAGTAGGCAAAATTGATAAGAAAATAGACGTGAAAATACTTTCTGAAGGAGATTTTTTAATCATAGATTGAAATTATCTTTTAAGAATAATAATCTTTATAAATATGCGGTGCAAACACATTTTAAAAGAGGGAGAAATCACTGGAGGAATAATCTAAAATGAAACTTACACTTGCAGAACCAAAATACCTTAAAGATTCTATAAGCATAATCTCAGACCTTGTAAATGAGGCAAGGTTTCTTGTAAAAAAAGACGCAATCGAACTTACAGCAATGGACCCAGCAAATGTCGCAATGGTCATATTCAAATTGCTTTCTTCAAGTTTTGTTGAGTACAAAATCGACAAAGAAACAGAAATAGTAATTAACTTGACCAGTTTAAAGCAGGTTTTGAAAAGAGCAAAGCCTTCAGACATGATTTCACTTGAACTTGAAGACTCAAAACTAAAAGTGCAGTTAAAAGGAGTGACTACAAGAACATTCTTTTTGCCAATAATTGAGTTAGAGGAAAAAGACCAAAAAGTTCCAGATTTGACTTTTCCAGTATCAATCAAGATGAATACATCGCTTCTTGTCGATTCAATCGAGGACGCCGACATCGTAGCAGAAAGCGTTATGTTTATTGCTGAAAAGTCAAAGTTCACAATCGCTGCAGAAGGAGACTTGTCAAAGGCAAGAATTGAGATATCTGAAGATGAAGAGACAAAGATTTTAACTGAAGGTGAAAGTCCTGTAAAATCAAAATATTCAATTGAATATCTAAAAAAGATGATTCAGGGTGCAAAGATTGCTCCAGAAGCAAGCATTCAGTTTTCTAAGGATTATCCTTTAAAGCTTGAGTTCAAAGCCTTAAACAAAGTCCAGCTCGCATTCATCCTTGCACCAAGGGTTGAAAACGACTAAGAAGAATCTTCCTTTTTGTTAATTATTCTTATTTTTATCATAAAGATTATATCATCAGCCACTCAAGTTTCTTTTGAGTTTCATCAAGGTCTTTTGGAAACTTGTTTGCATAATAAAGTGCGAGCTCTGATGCATCTTTGTTGCTGATTTTGTTGTCAACAAGATATCCTTTGTACTTTGTATAATCAAGGATTCTGTCAGATGTAGATTTTTGGCTGCTTAGCATGTCAAAAACAGGCCTGATTATTTTCTTATATCTTACTGGGGTTGTACTTTTAGCAAAGTTAAAAAACGCTTTTGCATATCCATACATTTCTTTTTGAGAATAACCTTTGTAAGCACTCCACTTCTGCAATTTATTTCTTACATAAGTGTGAGGAGGAACATAAAGAATGTTTGACTCAAGCTTAAAAGGCTCTTCAATGCCAAAATCTGTAGGGATTACCTCAATGAACCCCCTCTGGATCTTTTTCAAAGAAAATTTCAAAAGAACAGTCACAGCAACGAGAATGGATAAAAAATTTACGTCCATACCTCTTTGCTCAAGAGTGCCGTGCTTGTTTATTTTTATTGGATTCCAGGATATATCCAATTTGTTTGGATAGACTTTGTTAAAATCAAGATGAGGCGTTACTTTTTTCATTTCTTTTTCCCATCTGTTCCATCGTTTATGAAGACTTGACAATAAGTCTGTTGATGTATGTTTATATGGGGGGAGTGCGCCAAGCTGCTGATAATTGGAATAAAGACCTTCTTTATATCTTAATTTGGCTCCGCCTCTATAAACAACCATTCTTGAATCTTTTGCCAAATACTTACCCTGATAAAAAGGAGAGGATTGTGTAAAAAGCGTGATTGCTGGGTCTGCTGCAATTTCAAAATTATAGGATGAAACAAGGCTTCGTCCAAGCTTGCTTTTTTTCAAAACCTTAAATTCTTTTTTTTCACTGTCAAAGACACCTTTTGGAAGATCATAATGATGGTGAAAGCCAGCAACCCGGCAGCTAATATCAACTCGTTTATCTCCAAAAATTTTTTGTTTGATATGATAGCCTGAGCCTTTTGACAATTTTGGCTTAAACTTTCCAGGGTATGTAGCAAAAGGATAGAATAAAAGACCTTTTTTCTCAGCAACTTCAACTGCATACTGCAATGACTGTATCATATGAAGAGTTGGGTTGTAGGTAGCAACATCAGGATAGCATCCAAATTCAATAAGATTTTTCCCGACTTCTTTTACAACTTCTATGCTCTTATCATATTTTTTCAAATCAGATATTATTTTTTCAGCATTATTGGATATTTTTCCTTTTTCATTTATTATGTGAAATTCAGTCTCCATTCCTGTCTTGGATTTTTTCAAGGGTCTTTTAAGGATTTTTGTGTATGTCTTGTTTATTAGCTTCATCTTCGATATCTATATCAAATATTTTTTCAAGGTCTTTTGATAAACTATTAATCTTTCGTTTATACACTTTTCGCATTTTGTCATCCATGTATTGGTTTTTGTTTATCTCCATTGAGAAAACAAATATGTTTGGAAACTTTTCAGAAAGCCAGCGCAGAATATAGCCACCACTATACGGTGTGTTTAATAGTACTGGAGAATACCCTATATTTGCAAGTTTTCTTCGCATGCTTTTGACAACAGGCATATAAAATTTTGGTATATATTTTGTTCCAAAGCTAAAATTCGGCCTTCCTTCAAGGCTTTTCATGCTGTGGGCATCAAAAACTATATTGAACTGGTAGGCATCAATAATTCTTTCAAGCGTAAAATAAAATTCTTTGTAGCTTGAAAAAATTTCATTCTGCTCCTTTTTTGTAAGCTCATGTTTCCAGACAACCTTAAGCCATTCTTCAGAATTATCAGCATAAATTGCACGCTGAAAATCCCTGTTTAAATCAATAACAAACCTTGACTGCTTTGAGTCAATCCATATCCCTGAATTTTCAAGGACCAGATTCCTATAAATCTTGTCTGTGTCAATATCTTCTTCGATAAACCTATCTCTTTGTGATAATGTCAATTTTTCCATAACACTATCTTGAACCCATGTGCCTGAATGAATGGTCAACAAAAAAACATTGAACGCCCCTTTTTTGTAATTATCATAAATTATCACACCTCTTTTTGTAATTGTCATCTTCAAGTCTTTGTATTTTGGGTGCAATGACTCAAGATCTTCTTTTACCATTCGATATAGGTTTCTATCCAAAAAGAAATTTTTGAAATACAGCTTGTTTCTGTCCCTATAGAATTCGTGGAGTGTGCCGTACAAAAATCGTCCGAGAACTTTGTAGCTTTTGAGCAGTGCAATAAAATTAAGATGAGGGTCTTCTTCTATCGTGTTTATTATCTTGTTCATAATCTCAAACAAGAAAAATCTTTTTGAGAGACTAATATTTAATGAGTATGTGCTTGGCTTTATCATAATTGGAAATAATTTTTCAAAAATGTCTTTATATTTCTTCATCAATATTTTATAGAGCAGTCAGATTAATATAATTAACGTAAATTTTTATATTATGACTACTTTGTTTTCTTAAAATGAAATTATATGAAGAAGAGATATTACTATCTGGAAAAGCAATAATGGTTGTTAGACGCTAGTCAATGAAAGAATAAAAAAATGAAAAATGCGCAAGCAGCAACAGAGTTTTTAATGACATACGGATGGATGGTGTTAGTTGTATTAATCGCAGTTGGAGCATTAGCTTATTCGGGTCTGACAAACAGAGACAATTATGTTCCAGGCTACTGCTTTTTTGAGGTGCAGATGCCCTGCATAGAACTGCCATATTATGATAATGGCAAAATTAGTTTTTCTTTAAAAAACGTTTTTCCAAAAACACTGGTAATAACTGGCATCTCTGTCAAGGATGATTTTTGCGGTCAAAACATTAATCCAAAAGTTAATTCAAATCCTCTTCCAATAGAGATTTTGCAGGACAAGCTTATGGGGGTCGAATTTGACTGCGATACCCTAAAAAGTTCTTTTGATTTGGTTGTCTCAATTGAATACAGACACAAAGATTTCAACTTTACAAACAGTGTGACAGGAAAGATAAAAGGACAAGTATACAACTAAAATGAAAGTACAAGAAGAACTGCAAAAACAATCAAGCAAAGAAAAAGCACAGATTCTTCAAAGATTTTTCAAGACAGGCAAAGGGCAGTATGGCGAAGGGGATATTTTTATCGGAGTGACTGTTCCAGAGCAAAGAAAAACAGCAAAAAAATATGTAAATATATCATTTGATGAAATACAAAAGCTTCTAGACTCAAAAATTCATGAACACAGACTAACAGGGCTTTTAATCTTGACATACAAATATGAAAAAGCAAATGACAAACAAAAAAAAGAAATCTATGATTTTTACATGAAAAATACAAAGGCAATCAACAACTGGAACCTTGTAGATGTTACAACTCCAAAGATTGTCGGCGCCTATCTTTTTGACAAAAAAAGAGATGTACTGTACAAGCTAGTAAAGTCAAAAAACTTGTGGGAAAGACGCATATCTATTCTCGCAACACATTATTTCATTAGAAACAACCAATTTGAAGATACAATAAAATTATCTGAATTACTTCTAAAAGACACCCACGATTTAATCCGTAAAGCTGTTGGATGGATGCTTCGAGAAGTCGGGAAAAGAGACAAAAAAACTCTAACAAAATTTTTAGACAAACACAGCAAACAAATGCCGCGAACAATGCTAAGATACTCGATAGAAAGATTTGAAGACAAAGAAAGAAAAAAGTATATGGAAAAATGATACCATACGTAAACCAAAAGCAAATTTCAAAGCTTGACAAGCTCATGGTAGAGCAATTTAATATTCCTGTAGTGATAGTGATGGAAAGTGCAGGATACAGACTTGCAGAGTTTGCCAGAAAACAATTCCCAAGGGAAAAAAACATCCTAATATGCTGTGGAAAAGGGAACAACGGCGGCGATGGAATAGCAGCAGCAAGACACCTTCTAAATTTCGGATACAAACCTAAAATCTTTTTGATAACAAAAGATGTAAAAAACGAGCCAAAAACGCATTTAGATATTGCAAGAAAATTAAAGATTTCAATAATAACAACATTAAAAAAATTAGAAAACGAACTTGAAAAAACAAACATTGTTTATGATTGTCTTATAGGATACAACCTCAAAGGAAATCCAAAAGGAGATTTCAAAGAAGCCATAAACTTAATCAACAAATCAAAAAAGAAAATAGTCGCATGTGACATCCCAAGCGGTATAGATGCAGATAAAGGAGTTATAAGCGAAAACTACATCAAAGCATCCCACATATTATTTTTATCTTTGCCAAAAATAGGATGCAAAGAACTAAAAGCAAAAAAGTTTGTTGCAGACATCGGCGTTCCAAAAGCACTCTACCCAAAAATAAAAATAAAAGCCAAAAATTATTTTCAGAAAAAAAGCATAATTAAGATTTGATTATCTCTTCAAATAACCTTTCAAAAAATCTTGTTTAAAATCACTAAACTCATCCTTTTTAATTGCCTCTCTCATCTTTTCAAAGAGTCTTTGTGTAAATCTAATATTATGAATCGTGGCTAAAGTCAGGCCAAAGTTCTCATGGTTTCGCTTTAGATGATAAACATAGGCCTTGGTATAGTTTTTGCAGGTATAGCAGTCGCAGTTTTCTTCTATTGGAGAAAAGTCTTTCGCGTATTTTGCAGTGCTAAAATTGTAAGAACCATTAAATGTTAAAAAACCGTTTCTTCTGGCGTTTTGCGTTGGAAAAATAGAGTCAAAGCAATCAATTCCCATCTCGACTGCTTTTATAAGGTCTTGGGGCGAACCAAGACCCATAAGATACCTTACTTTTTTAGAGTCATAGTGAGGAAGGGTGACGTTAAGCGCGTTGTACATCTGCTTTTTTGTCTCACCAATTGCAAGTCCGCCGATTGCAAGTCCGTCAAAATCCATAGAATCTATCGTTTTTGCAGACTCCTCTCGTAAATCATCATAAACTCCTCCTTGGCTGATTCCAAAAAGAAGTTGTTTTTTGTCTTGCTTTGCATCAATACACTGCTTTGCCCACGCGTGAGTTCTCTCAACACTCTTTTTGACCTGTGTTTTAGGAAGTGTAGGGTATGGCATGTCATCAAGTGCCATAGCAATATCAGAGCCTAATTCTTCTTGAATCTTAATTGCTTCTTTTGGAGTCAAAACCTTTGCTTTTCCAGTGTATGGATTTCTAAACTTTATCCCTTCATTTGTCATGCCAACAAGAAAACTTTCACTTCCAGCCTGAAAACCTCCGCTGTCAGTAAAAATGCCGCCTTTCCACTTCATGAATTTATGGAGCCCACCATGTTCTTTAATAAGCTTTGAACCTGGACGCAAAGACAAAACAAAGCTATTTGCAATAATGCACTCTGTGCCAGTTTCTTTTAACTGTTCGGGAGACAAATTCTTAACAGCAGCCTTTGTTCCAACAGGCATAAAAAAAGGAGTGTTAACCTCACCGCTTTTTAACTTTAACTTACCAACCCTTGCTTTGCCGGATTCTTTTTTTAATTTAAACATAGAAAATGGTAAATTTCTAGTTATTTATTAATTAATTGTAAAAAACAGATAAATATAAATAAAGAGGTTGAAAAACTTCTGAGGGGTTTGAGTGGAACTTTTATGGCAGAAATTCAATATG
>JAAOYE010000059.1 GCA_018221175.1 Candidatus Woesearchaeota archaeon | reverse complement strand
TTACTATGTGTTTTCCAACCACATGATTGTTTTTGTTTTTTCCAAAACGCTGAGAATCAAAAAAGTTTGTAAACATTAATTTTGTCTTGGGCCTTTTACTAATATTTCTAACAACTATTTCAAACTCATTTTTTTCTAGCTCTCCAAGATACAGCCTGTCATTTCCTTTACCAAGAAACTTAAGCTCAATGTTTTCAAGCTCCAAATCCTTTTCTGGACCTCTTTTAATAGATATATATTGCTGTGTTACCGCAACTTTGTCTTTTGTGCCTGCAAAATTAAAAAATTTCTCTCTTATATTCCATAATCTGGAAATTCTTTTTATCACGTCAACAGTGTTATAATCAGTTTTTTTCAAAAGATAAAAAGAATAATCCCCCCTATCATCAAACACCAAATCGATTACTTCTTTTACAACAAAGTCTTGCGGGATTTGCTTTATTTTGTGCATGGTTCTTGGAATTAGCGTAATATATAAAAATAAACCTCTTTTTTTCCGAGTATGTGCACCTGTAGCTCAGTCTGGTAACTGGATAACAGTTGGGCAAATAGAGCGAACGCCTCCTACCCTTTTGGGTGACAGCGTTAGGCCGGGGGTTCAAATCCTCCCAGGTGCGCTTTATATTTTAATAAATTATTTAAAGAAAACAAAGAATCAATTTCTTATATGAAAAAAACACTTATAGCAGCCGCGTCAGCTATATTTGGCCTTTTATTATTAATAGTAATATATTCAAACATAGAAGACATTCTAGCACCATTTGTAGGAGCGCCTTTACTAATACTAATCCCTTACTTTCTAATAACCATAATCATGCACGGGTTTCATACGTGGAGATGGAGCCTTGTACTTGAGTCAATGGGGCACAAAATTGATTTTAAAAAACTCTACAGCCTAAGAATAATGGGATACAGCATTAATTATATTACTCCAACAGCACGCATTGGTGGAGAGCCTGTGAAAGCTGCGATTCTTCGAGAAGATAATGTAAGCCTTGCAGAGGGGATAAGTTCGATAATAATAGACAAATCATTCGAAGTCTTGGCAGGAGCAGTGCTTGGACTGATTGGAATAATAATTGTTGGCCTTGCCTTTGCGCTTCCAAATGATACAATATATTATCTTGTCATCCTGTCAATTGCAAGCATCATAGCATTAGCTATTGTTTTAATGCGGGCAATTAGAAAAGGAAGCCTGTTTTTGAACCTTTTTAGGATGCTTGGACTTCATAAGATAAAAAAACTCAAAGATGTTGAAAAACAGCTTGAAAAGACAAGTGAAAACATCAGAAACTTTTTTATGGGAGACACAAAAGCGTTTCAAAAAGCAGTTTATATAAGCATGGCAATGTGGGGGCTTATGTTTGTTGAGTACTGGCTGCTTTTGTTGATGCTTGGTTTTTATGCAAGCATCTTTCAAATATTTATAATTATCAGCTTTGTTGGACTTGCATATTTCATACCAGTGCCAGCAGCAATAGGGGTGCTTGAAGCAGGACAGGTATCTGCATTTACAATACTAAGGCTAAATCCAAATCTTGGTATCGCAACCGCATTTATTATCAGGGCAAAAGACCTGCTAATCACATTCATAGGTCTAACTCTTCTTTCTATTAAAGGTGTTAGAGTAAAGAAGTTCTTTGACTAAAGAAGGTCTTTTTTCATCTTAGAAAAATATCCAAGTAGCTGCACAGCTATTGTAACAAAGAACACTATTGACAAAAGTATTAACGCATCCTTTAGTGTAATACCACTCCATGGACTAGTTGCTATCACTGAAAAAATTATGTAATCAAGCTGATCAAAAGGAACCCATGGGCGCCCAGGCCTTATCTTTAACTGCCTCTTAACAAATGACTCCGCAATATCTCCAAGAAGTGCAGCAAATCCAAGCAAAAAACCTAAATAAAAAGGAGCAGCTGAATAATTGGTTAATGCTGCAAATTTTAAGATTCCATTGCTAAAAAGCATCTTTTGAATTTCAAAAGCAACTACTGCGCCTAAAAGTCCAAAGAAAACACCCCTCCATGTCTTGTTATCCCCAAAAATTCTTTTGCCTCTAAACTTTAAATTGTTGTCAATTGGCCAGTCTAAAAACCTTAGCTTCATTGTAAAAACAGGCATCATGTTTGCAACAAATGCTGGGATAAAGAAATACATGGCCTCAAGAATCATTTAAACACCTTTTTTATCTTGATGTTTGATATCATCAAAAAGGACATTAATACTATTAGTATTGCAAAAAAAGTTTGATTTGCGCCAAAGAGATAGGCAAAAGGGAAAAATATTCCGTTAAGTGTTATTGGTGTTCCAACAAAATATTTGTCATCCTTTTTTTTGGAGATATTGAATTTTGCAAGCCTAAGTGCTCCTGCAATTGGAAGTAGCAATGACAATGCGGAAAGCCAAAAAATATCAAACACATTAACAATCAGTGCTGCTGGCGCAACGCCAAAAGTGATAAGGTCTGCAAAAGAATCTAATTGTATTCCTAGTTCTGATTCCTGCTTTAGAAGCCTTGCAACGCTTCCATCAGCTTTATCAAGTAATACTCCAAAGATTATAAGTAAGGATGCGAATATAAAGTCACCAAAAAATGCGTAAAATATTGCCAAAAGCCCTGCAACCAGGTTAAGCAAGGTTATGTAATCTGCAACTTTAATTTTCATTACATCTCCCTCAAGGATACCCAAACGTTTACGTTTGGGATGAATTGAGGTCCTCCATAGTTAGTTTTTTCTACC
>JAAOYE010000058.1 GCA_018221175.1 Candidatus Woesearchaeota archaeon | reverse complement strand
GGTTGTGTCCTCTGTTTAAATCAATCCTCCTAAAAAATAACCAAGAATCCTTGTCGCAATTAAAAAAAGCACTATAGATATTATTATGAATGTTGGAATATATTTTATTCCATCTTTTACGTTTCCTTTCTGGATTATGCTTGTAATCATTGCAGAAAAAAATGATGTCATGGCAAGAGCACTTATCGCAAATATTTTGTAGTCTCTAAGAGAAACGCTGCTGTCAGAAAAACTCATTGATATCATCCCTGTAGTTGGCACGTTTTCAGGTATTCTTATGTTTGATACAAGTGATTGTATCACTACAAGCATCTGGTTTGAAAGCGCGAACAAAAATGGTGCTGCAACCACTGTTGCAAACGAGATAAATATTACATATGTTGTAACACTTGCTGCCATATCTTTTCGAATTATTCTTGTTTCTTGTATGTCCACTGCGATTTTGTTTAACAGCGACCCGATTTGTCCTCCTGCGTCAAGTCCTTCAAGCATCAGGTTCACAGTCCTTTTAAGCATCTGGGATTCATATCTTTTTGAAAAATTAATAAGAGCATCTTTTAATTCTTCGCCGACAAGCGTGGATTTTGCAACATCTTCGATTTCTTTTGCCAAAACCCCAAAACGCGGCCTTACAGCGTACCATAGGGCTTGGTCTAGCGGCATTCCTGCATTGATGTTTGAACTTGTCAGCTGCAAAAAGTCTGGAAGAACTTCTTCAAGCTGCTTTTTTCTGTTGTAGATTTGAAAGTCTATAACAAAATAAAATATTGCCCAGTACAAGAAAATAAATGCTGGAAAAACCGCCAGCCACGAGACAACTATTTGTGTAAAAACAAATATTATGCTGTCACCCCTAACTAATCCCGCATAAAGAATGTAAAATGTGAAAATAAAGTTTGAAATTATTGATAGTATATTGATTCTTTTTGCAACAAGTGGCTCTTTTGATACTGAATAACCTGCTTTTTCAAGGTAACTTTTTAGATGTTTTACCTTTTCATATCTTGTGACTTTTATTTTTGATTTTTTTTGTTGCTTTTTTCTTATCATCTCCAAGTTTGACAAGAATTCTTTTTTCTCTTTCTTCTTTTTCTCCTCTCTTTTCTCCTCTTCTTTTTCTTCTGCTTGTTTTAGTGTTTTTTCTATCTTTCCAAGCCTTTTTGTGTCTTTTTCGCCTTTAAGTTTAAGTCGCCATAAAAAATCAAAGAGACCCTTAACTTCTTTTTGGACATCATCTGACCCTGTCTTTTTATCTTCAGGTTTAAATTTTAGATCTTGTACGTCTTTTTTTAAATCATCAAATTTTTCATCCTTTGATTTTATATGTAACAGTTTTTTGAAAAATCCTGGCTTTTTTTGTTCTATGGCTTCCTTTTTTTCTTTTATCTTTTTTTGTTCTTTTTTTGATTTTATTTTTATATCTGAAATGCCTTTTTTTATGTCATCAATACTAATTTCTTTTGGTTTTTTAGAAAAAAGATTTTTGAAAAACTCAGACTTTCCTTCTTTTGGTTGTGGTTTTATTTCTGGTTTTCTCTCTTCCTCTTTTGGAGTTTTTGATGGTTCCGGTTTACTGACACTATCAGTTTCGCTGCCTTGCGTCTCTTTTTTCTCCTCAGGCTTTTCCTTTTCTATAACCTCTTTTTTTGGCCTTTTATCATCTTTAACTGTCTTAATTTTTAGCTCTTCTTCCGGTTTTGGAGGTTTTACTTTCCAATCCTCTTTTAGCTTTGGTTCTTTTTTTGCAAATAATTTTGAGAATAATCCTTTCTTTTTTTCTTTAGCTTTTTCCTTTTTCTCCTCTGCTTTTTTTGATTCTTCGTCAACTTTTTCATCGACAATTTTCTTCTTTTCTTCTTTTTCCTTT
>JAAOYE010000057.1 GCA_018221175.1 Candidatus Woesearchaeota archaeon | reverse complement strand
GAGAAAAAAGGTTTTGTTATTATGAAGCTTGGAAAGCCTATAAAGTATATTGCAGTTCCGCCAAAAGAAGTTGTTGAAAGAGTGAAAAAAAGAATTAAAGAAGACGCAATAACTAAACAAGATCATTTAGAAGAAATAAAAACATCAACTGTTTTAGATGAACTCTCAACTCTATACGAACAAGGTGTCGAGCTTGTAGAGCCATCAGATCTTTCTGGAAGCCTAAGAGGAAGAGACAATCTTTACAACCACCTGGAACTTATGATTAATTCTGCAGCAAAATCAGTAATAATGATGACAACCGAGCAGGGATTTTTAAGAAAAATAACCTCACTAAAAAAAGCATTGTCAAAAGCAAAACAAAGAGGGGTTGATATCAAAATAGCAGCACCGATTACAGAAAAAACCAAGAAGGATGCAAAAGAACTTTTTGATGTCGCACAAGTAAGGGATATGAAGGATGTTAAGGCACGATTTGTTATTGTTGATGACAAAGAACTGACATTCATGATTCTTGATGACGAAGAAGTTCACCCAGCATATGATGTAGGGATCTGGGTAAACACACCCTTTTTTTCAAACGCATTAGTTGGTCTTTTTGACCTTGCATGGGATTCAATCGAAGCAAAGCAAAAAGTATAATAATTTTTTATTTTTGCTCTATTTCTATATTTTTTCAAACGATACTTTTAAATAGTTATTCTCCAAATACTTCAAAATATTAATATTGAGGTTATTAGTGCTTAAAAAGAGGTGAAAAATAAGATGGCTTACGAAGAATTAATACCTGTAATACTTTCTATTATTATTGGTACACTTGCAGCTATTGTATACAGCTTGAGAGTCCTTATTCTAATGGAGCGACGAATTGCAAGAGTAGATGAAAACATTGCTTCAATGGCAAAGGCAATTTTAGCTGAAGAAAAAAAGATTGAAGAAGAAGAAAAAGTAATTGAGAAAAAACTTAGCCGAAAAAAATAAAAATCCCAAGTCTTATTAGGAGTTTATGATAAAACACCTCTCTTTAAAACATGGTTGGTTCTATCACTATAGAATTCATGAGGATAAATCCAAAATCCTCTGTACACCAGAATTTTCAAATCTGATAAACTTTTTGTATGAAATGTTTGAAGACTGCCCGGATCACTACTTTGTGAATGGACCAAGAGCATCAAAATTAAAAACTGAAATAAAGACCAACATTGTTGAGAATGAAGGACAGGAGGTTTCAATTCTTGCAAAAGAAGCTCTTAACTGGGCGGCTTATAAGACAGCCCACTCCAATGTCCAGGTTTTCATGCTTAAATTTGACAACAATACGATAGGGGTGGAAGTTCCAATATGGGGTATGCCTGAAGAGATTGATGAATTTGGTTCACTTTCAAAACACCCACTCACTGGTCACATAGATGTTTTACAAGTAGCAGACGGCAAAATATGGGTGTGGGACTATAAGCCAAATGCAAAACAAGAAAAATTTGCAGTTACACAAACATATGTTTATGCCCTTATGCTGTCAAAAAGAACAAAAATACCTCTTAAAAATTTTATGTGCGGATATTTTGATGAAAAAAACACCTACACTTTTGAGCCAGCTAAAATAAAAGTTTCCACTATAACACAAGTTTAAGAGAAAAATTCTTCAGTTAGAAGACCATTTGTTCTGCATAAAGAAAGTGTGGCAACAAAATTCTTATCAGTTTCTTTCAAATCATCAAGTGACAGAAAATACCACGGTTCTTTGCTAAGCTTTACTGCAACCCAAGGTTCTGTACCAAAATAATCTGAAAAAGCCCTTAACTGCCTTATCTCGTCTTTTGTAAAATATTTGCTGTCGTCCTTTGTTACCTTGCACTCGACAGCCACCCTGCGAATCTTATTTCCTGCTATAAGGTCAGGAGAAGGAAAACTAGTTGAACCTGAACCAGCGCTTCTAACGCACGCCCATCCATTTTCCCAAAAAAACTTCATGAGATCTCTTTCACCTTTTGATCCTTTTGCCTTTGACATTAAGAATTTGTATTTTTTTTTCTTTATATAGTATATGACTGCAAATGTCCAGTGAGTCCAGTGGAATTGGCCTATCTAATTTTGTTGGATAGTCCTTTGCGTACCAAAAAACTTTGTTTTTTGGACGTTCCGAAAATCTACAATTTTCGATACGTGTCAACTGGGCGTAACCAGTTGGTTTAGTGAGTCCAGTGAAAAAGGTTTTTATATTCTTCAATCTTTTTCTTTGATTATGACAAAACTTTTACCAATATTTGCAATGGAAAAAATCCTGAAAAATTCTGGCGCTAAAAGGGTGTCTTTAGACGCTAAAAAAGCATTAAAACAAGAAATAGAGTCTTTTGCAGAAAATATTTCTAAACGTGCAGTAGAGCTATCAAAACATTCCAAGAGAAGAACAGTACTGGCACCAGATATAAAGTTGGCATCAAAATAAATAAGTCTACATCTTTATCTTCATAAAATCATGGGCAGCAACAGTATTTTCAAAAACACTCTTTGCATCCTCAAGTAAAACCGTTGTGTCTTTATATCTTTGGCTATAATGAAACAAAACAAGTTTAGAAACATAGTTTCTAGAAGCAATAAGCCCAGCTTGTTGTGCTGTCATGTGCTTATACTGCTCTGCCTTATCTTCAAGCTTTGAATCATACGCAGCCTCGCTAATAAGTAAATCAACATCTTTTGCTATTTTATTACAAGAATCACAAATTACAGTGTCATTAATTATCCCAACAGTTTTCCCTTTAACAACATAAGTTGCATCATCTGCCATTACTTTTTGGCCTTTAAAACCAATATCTTTTCCGTTTTGTAGCTTTCCAAGAAGAGGACCTTGTGGAATTTTTAATTTGTTTACCAAACTAGTTTTTATTCTTCGCCTGTCTTTTTGCTCAATCCTAAATCCATACGTTTCCACACTATGATCTAGTTTGAAAGATTTAATTATTAAAGAGTCATTTTCAATAAGTTTTCCTTCATCATAATCATGAACTTTAACATCGATAAAGGTGTCAGACTCAAAAACTTTAAACATGTTTTTTATCTTTTTCTTGGTCCCTTTTGGCCCATAAATTTCTAGCTTTCCTTGATAATTTCCTGCAGACAGGCTTTGGAGTAGCCCCGGAAGGCCAAGCACGTGATCTCCATGCCAATGGCTAATTATGATTTTATTAATTTTCATAAGAGAAATGTCAGCAATTTTAAGCTGCCTTTGGGTTCCTTCACCACAGTCAAACAAGATTTTTTCAGTCTTATGACTAAACAAAATCCCTGCGTGATTTCTATCTTTTGTCGGGACCATACAAGAGGTTCCTAAAAACACAAACTCCATCTTAATCATCTTCGAGAAGTCTGATTTATTATTTAAATCCTTTTGTAATAGTAAGTTGTGCTCATAAATAACAACTTTTTTAAACAAAATTCGATTCTTTTGAATATATGGCAAAGAAAAAAGAAATCATAAATGCAACTT
>JAAOYE010000056.1 GCA_018221175.1 Candidatus Woesearchaeota archaeon | reverse complement strand
TGCTCAAACACTTTCTTTGAGTTTTCTTTGAGTTTGCTGTATGTTTTTTCCATTACTTTGTAAAGCTTCAATGCGTGCCCTTTCTTGTCTTGCTTGATATCTTCTCTTGCAGATTCAATCAAGTCTTCCATGAAGCTTTCGTCAAGCCTCTCGCAAAGGTTGATTATCTTGTCATAGAGCTGTTCTCTGACAGCTTTTGAGAGCCCTTCATATTTCAGCTGGATTTCTTTGTATACCATTGCGGCTTTTTGATGGTCTCCTCCCTCCATGTAATCAAGCGAGTCGTTTACAAGCATCATCATCTGATGATATTCTTTTTTCCCAAATCCAAACTTTGAAAGGAATCTTTGAAAGTCAAGATTGTCAAAGAGTCCAAACATAAAACTGATTCTTAATAGAACTATTACCACAAGCAGCATGATTAGCAGGTAAAAGTAGTTTATTTCTTTTAGTGCGCCAGTTCCAAAGAATGCAAGGCCTGTAAACACTGACGTGCTCTGTGTTTTTGTGTTTAAAAGAATTGTATTTACAGATTTTAACTCTTCTGTTGTCAAACTGTCTTTTAAATAGTATGTTGCGCCTTTATCTCTAATGCTTAGTTTAAACAGGTTTTCATTGCTTAATATTTCTGCTTGAGTCACAAAATTTACTTCTCCTTTGCTTGTGATATCTTTTGGTATGTGCTCTAAGAGAAGATAATTTTTGCTGCTGGAAATTGTTCCGTCAGTGTCATGAATGTTAAAATCTTTTGCCACTATCAATAGTGTTTCTTTTTGTCCTCCAATATCTGTTATTTCCACATCATATACTTTTGTGCTTACTGTCATTTTTGACTGAAGAAGTGTGTTTTGTTCGACAAGCTTTTTTAGCTCCTTTTTTGTCAGCACTTTGTTTTTGCTTTCAAAGTATCTTTTAATAGCAGACTCTATCTCAAGTTTTGTAGGGTACTTTACAAATTCATCGAATCTGTTTATTGAAATAGTCTTAGGAACACTGTTTATGGCATCTGTTGTTGTTTTTTCCAAGTCCTCAATTCTTTCTTGTTTTTCTTCTTTTGTTAGGTTGCAGTGAAGGCCTGGGCATCTTGCTTCATTTATACTTGAACTGTCCCTTTCAAAATTAAGTGCGATTCTTTCTGCTTCTTTTATTTTTATATCAAGCTCTAAAAGTGACAATACTTCTTTTTCTTTTGCGCCAAGATTTTCCAGTTCGTTTTTGGTGTTTTGAAGCGTCTGTCTTAGAGCTTTGATTTCTTGGGCAGTACTATCTTGCTGTGCTAGCGACTTCGGGATTAGAACTCCTTCGTCGCTTAGAGCTGTGTTTGATTTTGTGTCTGAGCATTCTATCTTGTATTTTTGTTCTATTTCATCAAGCCCGGTTAGTTTTTTGCTTTGCACTTTTGAGTCTGATATCCCATTTATTTCTGCTGCCATGTTCCACCAGTTTGAGTCTGTACTGGTATAAATCTGGCAATTTACATTAGATGAATCAGCTACTGTAAAGTTGACATATGCTTCTCCTTGAGATATGATTACTGTATTTGATATTAAGCTTATTTGAGGAGCGCTTTTGTCAATTTTTTTCATGTGAATTTTTAGAGTGGAGTTTGTTTTGAAGCTGTAGCTTGGTATTTCATAGAAGTTGTATCCTTCTTTGTATGCTGTTATTTCATAATCTCCTTTTCTTCCTAAAAAATAAGCAGCGCCGTCAGTCCCTGTTTTTATGCCGGTGTCATCAACTTGTATTGTGACGTCTTTTATTGCTCCTTGCGTGTCTTTTTCAAGAACCAGGATTTTTAGTTTGTAATGCTTGTAGACTTTCACAGTAAAAGTTTCGTTTTTTGCATTGCCTTCGATGTCTTTTGCCTGTGCTCTTACTGTGAATTCTCCTGTTGTGTCATAGTTGTGGTCTGCTTCAAAGCCTTGAGCAGTGGTGCCGTCTCCAAACCACCATTTGTATTCAAACCAGTCGCCATAGCCCCCGCTTGCGCTTGCCTCAAGTGATAGTGTCTCATCATAGTCTATACTTGTCTCTCCGTCTATGTCTATGTCTATAGTGTTGGCAACTGAAAATGTTTTTTCAATATTTTGTGTGTAGTCCCCATAACTGATTGTTCCAAATATTCTATAAAGCCCATGTCTTCTTGTTGAAGGAATATTTTCAATTATGGGATATGTCTGGTTGACAAACTGTGCTGAGTAGCTGTAGTAGTCCCCCGGCACTTCCATTCCTATATTTACATCAGAGTTGTTCTGGGCAAATATTGTGAACTGTGCAGCCTCGCCTATGCTGTATGTCGCCTTGGTGGTGGTTATGTAAAATGTTATTTCATCTGATGTTGCTGCGTTGCAGTCATCGTCCTTTCCATTGTACAATATTTCTGTTTGATTTGGATTGATTGACTCGTCATTGTCATCGCAATCATATAGGTAATCAAAACCATCCAAATCAACGTCTATTAAGTCGCTTCCATCGCAGTCTTGGTCTATTTTGTCATATGGCACTTCTGTTGCGTTTGGGTTGACCTGTGCGTTTGTGTCGTTGCAGTCAATGCTGTAATTAAATCCATCAATATCTACATCTATCAGGTCTGCCCCGTTGCAATCCTGGTCAATACTATCATATGGGATTTCTGTAGCATTAGGATAAATCAAGCTGTTATTATCATTACAGTCGATTGTTGAATTGAATCCATCGGCGTCAAAGTCAACTGCGTTTGCTGACAAAATCATTATCAGAGCAAAGACTAGCAAAATTGAAATCTTCAGTTTCTTTGAAATCTTGTTCTCATTCATTTTTCTTTTAACTCGTCCAATAATTTTTTCAGCTCTTCAACAAATATAGTTCTTTCATGCTGGCTTTTCTTTGAGATCTCTGTTTTTATCTCATCCTTTAGTTTTCTTACTTCATGGGCAAAAGGGTCCTTTTGCTCCTGCATCTTTTGCTTTATGATAAAGCGAATTTCCTCGCTTAAGTCCATGAAATGGTTTTTTGCAGCATGTTCTCTTAATTCTTTGACTAATGAAGAGGGCATTCGTACACTGACAATAGATGAGCCCATCAGCTACGGCCTCCTTGCGTGGCTATGTATTCTCTGGAAAATTCTCTTATCGCCTCAGAACGGGTTTTGTAGATTTTTTTAGCTACAAGAGAATCAATCCATTTTATCAGCTCATCTGGGAGCCGTATGTTAATAACTTCTACATGTTTTACCATTGTGTTACATATGTATGACAATTGATGGTTAATTAACTGACATATGTCATATATAAAGGTTTTGATTGTTGACTATGTATTACATATTATATCTATTTGTCTTACATATATCTTACATATATCTTATTTAAACTTTTCTGTTTAATGAAAAATTACGCAGAGAATCAAGATTATACTAAACGAGGATAAAAATGCGAAATATTTATATAGGAGTATACAGATTTGTATATTAATCTAATAACTTGTATCTCTGTTGTTAGATACTGATAATCAATAAAACACTATTTGGCGATAGATGTTTGAAAACAAGCAAGTGAAAGGAGGTAATACAAAATGAGAGCAAGAGTAACAATAATCTTGTTTATGCTGCTCTTTGGCATGTTTGCAGGAACAGTACTAGCAGATCCTGCAGGTCCAGCAAGTCTTGTGAATGGAACACCTGAAACATTGCCAGTAAGGCCAGCATTAAGCGCAATAGCGTATGCAGGAAACATAACTGAAATAAACTTGACTGCCTGGACAGTGACTCGGACATGGCAGGGTTACTATGGACAAGTGTCAGGTACAATAATACTTGCAGACGCTAATAACTATACTATGTATGACTGGAGAAACACAAATCCAGACGGCAGGGTTTATGCTGCAAGAGTAAATAATGTTGATTGGAGCACAATTGCGTGCGCTGCTCAATCAGAGCTTGACACTGATGAAGCGCAGTTTACAGGCACAAACGATACAAATAGAGATGGAGAATATCCACTAGACAGACCAAATGCGACATTTGTTTCATTTGACCTAACTGGCGGAGCAAGCACAGCACGTTCTGCAAATTATTCTACATTTTGGATAGGTTCAGTGCAAATAGACAACAACAGCTGCTTGTCAACTTCAATGCACAACTCAACAGCAACAAGCATGACTGACCAAAACGTTGGAAACGACCCGGATAGATTTAGAGAATTAATCTTGGCTGACGGCAGCGGAACTGGAGACATAGTCTACACAGCAATTTTGGAAGATGACTATACTGGTTTTGATGGAGTAGCCCACGACTTTCAGATGATTGTCGGTGAAGACGGGCATGGAACAAACACAGCAACGTCCACTTATTACTTTTACGTAGAGCTTGAATAGGGCGTGAAAAAGTGTATTACCTCCTTTTTTGCATAAAAAAGAGGGATTTGACATAGAAAGA
>JAAOYE010000055.1 GCA_018221175.1 Candidatus Woesearchaeota archaeon | reverse complement strand
TAAAAAACAGATAAATATAAATAAAGAGGTTGAAAAACTTCTGAGGGGTTTGAGTGGAACTTTTATGGCAGAAATTCAATATGTTAGAAAAATCGATGACCTAATACCATTAAAACTTGTTTTTATCAGCTGCACCAATAAAACTGGTCTTGTATCTGAAGATGGAATCGCAGGTGTGCCAAAAAACGGAATTCTAGGATTAATCAGGGAAAAGAATCCAGATGTAAAATTTGTATCTACAGGCAAAACATACAAAATAATCAAGAAGGCAGGGCTTCCTGTAATTGAGGTTAGTGAATATACTGGTTATCCTGAGATGAAAACAGGTCTTGTAAAATCTCTTCATCCAGCAATTCACGCAGGAGTTTTGGCGCATAAATACTCAGAGTCTGATGATGAGTTTATGAAAAAACAAAACCTTGATTATTTTGACGCAGTAATTGTCAATTTTTATCCTCTTGAGGAAGTCATGAAAAAAGATGATGTAACATTTGAGGTAATTAGGCAAACAATTGATGTTGGCGGCCCAACAATTGCACACAACGCAAGAAAAGCATTTATTTCAACAGCACTTATTACAGAGCCAAAAAAATACGGGAAACTTACACAAGAGCTTGAAAAAAATCAGGGAAAAACAAGTCTAAGCATGAGACTAAAACTTGTAAAGCAGGCATCATTTCACATAACAAAATATATGCAGTCTGTTAATGAAGCAATACAAAACACAAATTTATTGGAGCTTCACAAAACTTATGAGATAAAATGACAAATAATGACGTTAATGACCTAAAAAAAATTTACAGAAAAGCAAATGAGGAATATGACTATCCAAAAAATCTAAAAATTGAGTTAGTAAAAGAATCGGATCTTCGCTACGGTGAAAACCCAAATCAACCTGCAGCACTTTACAAGTTTAAGGGTTCTTCAATTGCAAAGTTAACAAATCTAAATCTATTAAAATCAGGAAAAGGAGGGCTTTCAGGTGCAAATCTCATGGATGTCACACGAGCAATCGAGATTTTAAAATATTTTCAAAAGCCGTCGTGCGCAGTAATGAAGCACTGCATACCATCGGGCTTTGCAACACAAGATGGTTCAAAAGAGCTTGTAGAAATATACAAAAAAGCACGCGACGCAGACGCTCGCTCATCATTTGGGTGCTTAATTGTATTCAACACAAAAGTTGACAAAAAAACAGCTAAAGAAATTATGACTTCCTTTGTCGAGGCAGTAGCAGCGCCGCAGTACGAAGATGAAGCAGTTGAAATTCTAAGCGAAAAGAGAAGCATGAGACTTATCAGTTTTGAAAATTTTGATAAAATTCCAAAATTTGAAGGCGACAACACTAATGGCATTTTTGACCTAAAAGTCATGGCAACAGGAAGAATTGTTGTTCAAACACCCTATCTTACAAAGATAAAATCGGGAGACTATCTTGTAAGGACTCCAACAATAACAACAAAACAAGGCGAGAAAATTTCAGTAAATCGAAAACCAACAAGTCAGGAAGAAGAAGACCTTTTAACATCGTGGTACGTGAATCTTGGAGTTAGAAGCAACGGCATAGTCATAGTAAAAGACGGCGTCACACTCGCAGTAGGATCTGGGCAGCAAGAGCGCGTTGGTGCAGTAGAACAAGCTATCCAAAAAGCCTATCAAAAGGAAATGGACAGACAAAGAATTAAGTATGAACCGATGAAGATTATGGACTTTGTTGATAAACTAAAAAAAAACCCGCTAAAAGGAGCAGTTATTTCATCAGATGGCTTTTTCCCATTTAGAGACTCAATCGACCTGCTTGCAAAAGTGGGAATTACAGCAGTAATTCAGCCTGGCGGCTCTATTAATGATTCGGAAGTTATAAAAGCAGTGAATGAAAATGAGATGAGCATGGTGTTTACAACAGAGAGATGTTTTGGACACTTTTAGAGGATAAAAAATGATAAGAGTGGTTATTGTCGGCGCACTTGGCGGCGACGAGGGAAAAGGAAAATGCGTAGATGAAATGGTGAACTATGCCAAAAGTCAAAACGACGGCAAAAGAATAGTAACAATAAGATATCAAGGCGGCGCAAACGCAGGGCACACACTATATGTACAAGGAAAAGACGGCAAACTCAAAAGGTTTATAACACACTCAGCACCAAGCGGCCTTGCAAGCAACGTGGACTGCGCAGTGGGACCAGACGTTGCGTTTGACCCGCTTCAATTCTATGAAGAGCTAAAAGAAGCAAAACAGATTTTTGACTACAAAGGAAAAATCCTGATATCTGAAAGAACAGGGGTTCTTTTAGACTATCACAAACAACTTGATGCCTGGCGAGAATCCAACGAAAAAAGAAAAATAGGCACCACAAAGTCAGGAATCGGACCGTTTTATGAAGATAATGCTAGAAGAACAACTAGAATCACGTTTAAAGATTATGTTTCAGATAAATTTACACATAGACTAAAAGACGTCTTAGAGCTAAAAAAGACAGAGCTGGAAAAAATCGGAATAAAAAGTGATGAATACCATGATAAAATTCTAAAAGAACACGACGATGTTAGAAAGCAACTGGCGCCTTTTGCACAAAGACTTGAGTATAGAATGCAGGAATACGTAGAAAATGGCGACCATGTAATAATTGAGGGTTCACAAGGCTCCCTTTTAGATGTTAACATGGGTACAATCCCAGACATAACATCCTCACACCTGCTGGCACCACACGCTTTTCCAAGTCTTGGGCTTTCAAGAAAAGACTTTAAAATAATTTGTGTTGAAAAAGTATATCCAACAAGAGTAGGAGAAGGGTATTTGCCAACGCTTCAAACAGATGGATTCGGAGCACAGACTGTTAAGCGCGGAGGAGAGTTTGGCGCGACAACTGGACGTCAAAGAAGGGTTGGGTATCCTGACTGGCTGCTTGCAAAAAGAGCAGCTCTTCTAAATGACGCAGACTTATTCTATATAACAAGAACAGATGTAGTATCAGGACAAGAGCTAAAAGTATGCGTAGAATATGATGTGGATGGAAAAAAAATAGCAGAAGTACCGCTTGACATAAGCACAGTCAAGCCAGTGTATCTTGAAAAAACCTATAAATTTAAGCTATGGGACGGACACGAAGACGTGTCAAACGTACTTGATATACACGAAAAACTTGAGCCTCTAAGAAAAAAAATCGTTGAGGGAGGTTATGACAATCTTCCAAAAGAATTAAAAGAGTACATTGAAGAACATGACAAATTTATAGGCTGCAAGACGGTCGGAATCTCTCTTGGCCCCGCAACTGGCGAGACAGTTCTTCGAACAGAACTTCTATGAAAAAGAGCATAAATTTTTAAATAGCGTAGGCAAGACCAAGTCTTTTTAAAAAGCGTAGCTTTTTTAAATAACACCAAATTTCTATGTATAAGATGAAAGGGCGTGATGTATACCAAGACCCTCTTGTTTCTCGCTACACAGATAAAGAAATGCAAAAAATCTTTTCTGACAACTTTAAATTTAAGACGTGGAGAAAGTGCTGGACAGTTTTGGCAGAGGTTCAGTTAGAGCTTGGTCTTAAGCAAATCTCAAAAGAGATGATAAAAGAGCTAAAAAATGCCCAAGACAGAATCGTCTACGATGTTGCACAAGAAAAAGAAAAACAAATCCGCCATGATGTCATGGCGCATGTCTATGAATATGAAAAACATCTAAAAAAAGCAAAGGGCATAGTTCATCTTGGGGCAACCTCTCAGTTTGTCGTTTGCAACACAGACCTTATACAGATAAGAGAAGCACTTAAAATTATCAAAAAAGGAGTTGTAAACACATTAAACAATCTTTCAAAGTTTTCTAGTCAGCAAAAAGGAACAGTAACCCTTGGCTACACACACTACCAGCCGGCACAACCAACCACTCTTGGAAAAAGATTCACACTTTACATACAGGACTTGCTCTATGACTTGAAGCAGCTTGAGCAGCTTGAAAACATTAAAGCGCGCGGTGCTAAAGGAACTACAGGAACACAGGCATCGTTTCTTGAGATTTTTGATGGCGACTATAAAAAAGTAAAAAAACTAGATCAATTAGTTGCAAAAAAATTAGGATTTAAAGACACATTTAGTGTGACAGGCCAGACGTATCCAAGAAAAATAGATTCAATCATTTCAAAAACACTTTCTGGAATCGCAGAATCAGCACAAAAATTCGCAGTCGACATTCGACTTATGTCAAACTTAAAAATTATTGAAGAGCCTTTTGAAAAAGCACAGACAGGAAGCTCAGCTATGGCTTACAAAAGAAACCCGATGCGAAGCGAAAGAATGACAGCGCTTAGCAGAAAATTAATCAATCTCCAGCAGGACTTTTCACATACTTATGCCAATCAATGGTTTGAAAGAACACTTGATGACTCAGCAATAAGACGAATGAGTGTGCCTCAAATGTTTTTGCTTGCAAACGCGGTTTTAAAGCTTTATGAAAACATCACAGACGCACTTGTTGTTTATCCTGCACAAATAAAAAAATATTTGGATGAGGAGCTACCGTTTATGGCAACAGAAGTAATTCTTATGGGTCTTGCAAAAAAAGGAAAAGACAGACAGAAAATGCATGATATAATCAAAAAGCATTCAATTGCAGCTGGAAAACAGGTAAAAAAATATGCAAAGCCAAACGACCTTTTCAAACGCCTTGCAAACGACAAAAACATTCCTGTAAACCAAAAATATCTCACTTCACTTCTAAAAAACCCAAAACGCTTTGCAGGCGCAGCACAAAAACAAACAGAAGAATTTCTAAAACAAAAAGCGCAACCAGTTCTAAGAAAGCACAAGAAGCTCATTGGCAAATCAAGCGCAGAGATTAATGTTTAATTAACTCATTTCAGATAATAATTGTGCAATGCATCTATCTCTTAATCCAGGTAGAATCTCACTTCTTAACAAAATTTTTCCTTTTTCATACCTTCCAATTGCTAAATCTTTTCTTATTAGAAAGGGACATGAATATACTAAATCATCAGGTGAAATTACTACTTGATTAATGCCAGCAGGACAGTACGTATTCTTTTTAGCTAAATCTTCTCCTTTTGAGCCAGGTTTAGGACCAAAATATCCTCTTATCTTAATTTCCAGAGTTTCTTTATCATATACTTCTCTTAACTCATCCACTTGTTCAAAAAACTCTTTTACTTGTGTATCATTTAAGTTAAGATCAAATCTATTTTTTCCTTTTCCTATTCCAATAAATCTACCAAAACGTATCTGAGTTGCTCCGTACTCTATGGTTTTTTCACATATATCTTGTAGGCCACTATAGTTTTGAGAGGTAACTGTTGTATTTACGAATGTTTTTAGGTTTCTTTCATTCGATAATGATATAACTTTTTTAATACTTTTTTCGGAAACACTTCTTAATTCATTTTCTATACCAAAATGGAGACTTAATCCAATTTGTTCTATTCCGTAATATTTTATTGTTTCAAATAAAGCTGGATTTTTTTCTAATAATATTCCATTTGTAAGAATATAATTTTGTCCTGCTTGCTTATATGATATAAGATAATTAGGATTAAGTAATGTTTCACTTCCTGCTATAATAACTTCGTGGTTTTGTGATTGTAGCTCTTTGACAGTTTTTAAAGTATTTTCTGGAGTTTTTGATTCTGAATAGTCAATATAACAATGTTGACATTTAGAATTGCATTCTGAATTAACCATTAGAATTACTTTCATCTATCTCACCTATCATGTTTAATGTATTTAAATCTAAGAAAAAGCCATTAGTGCCAAAGGTAATCACTAATTTTATTCATAAGAATAAGTAGTCATTCATCCTATATAAACCCTTCTTTAAATTCCTCTAACTCCGCATTCATCCACATATTTTCTTGCAGTTTGGCACATGCTGTGAAGAACAGAGTGAGAGTAAGGCTCTACTTTCATAAAAGAATCATTTAAAGTCTTTATTGGAACAAACTGTTGAATATAAAAACGTTTGGCTCCTTTTATCCACTTCCCTATTTTTTCCATATCTTTTTCGTCAACGATTCCTGGCAAAACAGTTGTTCTAAACTCATATTCAACATCAGAACATTTTAGAATTCTCATGCTCTCTTCAATTATCTTAATATTGACTTTAACACTTGCTGCCTTTTCATACTTTTCCTTGGAAGTCTTTATGTCCATTGCAACATAATCAACAAGTTTTTCATCTATAAGCTGTTTTAGCATTTTAGGATTAGTGCCGTTAGTATCAAGCTTAACGGCAAAGCCAAGTTTCTTGACAGCTTTGCAAAAGTCCCCAATTCCTTTATGAAGAGTCGGCTCACCGCCAGTAATCACAACGCCGTCAACCCATTTTTTCTTTGATTTTAAAAAATCCAATATAGTATCTATTTCAAAAGGTACAAGCCTAGTGTCGTCAAGAACAAGTTCTTTGTTATGGCAAAATCCACAGTGAAAGTTGCATTTTGGCAAAAAAACTACTGAAGCGATTTTTCCTGGATAGTCCAAAAGGCTGGTTTTCATAAACCCTTTAATTTTTATCATGGTTTTTACCCAAAAAGAAAATTAAGCTTACTTTTTAATGTTTTTAATATCGCTAAGCTTAGGAACATCGACGCGCCACGAAGCAATTTCTTTATCATTTTCATCACAAACAATTATGGACGGCGTGCTCATAACATCATACATTACAGACTCAGCAAGGCCGCCTGCTTCTTTTATGTCGTAATAACTTACTTCAAAGCCTTTTTCTCCCTCAAGCTTTTTTCCAAGCGCTTTTGCCGGAGGACAGTTTGCACACTGCTCCTTCCAAAAAATCTTTACTTTCATAAAATCACCTTGCAGCAACAGCGATAGGCTCCTCTTGTTTAATATCTCCGGATTCTTCGATTTTTGCTTTTTCTTCAAACTTATAAACACCCTTTTGCCTGTCTACAAGCTCAGCCTTTTTGCTCTCATTCCAATTTTCAATTATAGAATAGTATCCTACAACTCTTGACATTCCAAATACATTGTCGCTTTTACAGCTTCCACATGTTGCTTTTGTACTCATTTTTTATTTATCCCTCCATTTTTTTATGCAATAACTTTGCTTTCCTCTTTTTGCACAGTGCCTGTGCTTTCGCGCTTGTATCCTGCTGAGATGCTGTTACAGTCTCTGCACACAGTAAACTCAGGGCTAATTGTGATTTGCGCGCTTTGAGTGTTTTCCCATGTTTTTTCAACTAATGAAAAAATTGCTTTTGGATCTGGTCGTTGCTCACCCAAAAAAATATGGGTTATTGCCCCAGACTCAATAAGAGTGTTAAATCTTCCCTGCTTTTCAATTCGTTCAATAATATCCACTGGTGCATCAGCAACTAAGTGGACACTGTTTGTGTAATATATTTGACCTTTTTCTTTGTCTCCTCTAACAAGATCTTCTGCTTTTTTTGGAAACTTCTGCATGTCTACTTTTGCAAATCGGAGCGATGCGCTTTCTGCAGGAGTTTCTTCAAGTGTTACTTTAAGCTTGTATTTTTCTTCAAACTCCTTGGCTTTAAGATACATTGCAGATATAATTTTTAAGCTTGCCTTGTATGTTTCATCGTCATCGTGTAAGTCATGGCCAGTAAGGTGCTTTGTGCACTCGTTGAGACCAATCATTCCAATAATGTAGGTTGCCTCATCCAAGTCAACATAAAGCCTGTCATCCATGCCTTTAATGCCAATCTGCCAAAGGGGCGCTCCTGGCTTCATTAATTTAGATACAAACTTCTTTTTTTGCAGATGCGCCTTCATACAATATTCCATGGATTTATGGATTTCTTTTATTGTGCCCTCTACTGTTCCATTAGACCTAAATGCTGCTTGCGGCAAATTGACAGTAACGTTTTGAAATCCGCAAAACCGCATGCTTTCTGGGTGTTTAATCATGTAGTTGTCAGTGATTTTTGTTCTAAGTCTGCAGCACGCACTAAGAGTTACTTCATCCCTGTCAAAAATAAAGTATGGCGCACCGTTCTCAGAAGCTATTAAACATGCATAATCAAGCAGCTTTCTTTGCGTTGAATCTTTGAATGTGTCTTCATTTATGTGGATGTCAAATTTTGGAAACGGAAATGGGAGACCTACAGCATCACCTTCTCTCCAGACGTCCATCAATGCTTTTAGAAAGTCTTGGGAAACCTTTTCATAATCCCCGTAATTTTTCCCGGTATATTCACCATTTGGTCCTATTGCGGGAACAGCCTTTAAATAGTTAGGTATGCCTGTATGAACATTAAAGTCTATAAACAAAGTTTGTCCTCCTCTTGAAAACGCGTTTTGAGAGCAGGAAAAAATTAGGTATTGAGCTTCTTGCTTTAGCTCTTTATAGGATTTGCCTTCAAGGTATGGAGCGTAGAAAATGTTCACATAACCTATTCCTAAGGCACCGGCATAGTATGCCTGCATTGAGGCAAGAAATGTGTTTAGGTGTCCTGTAAGTGTTTGTGCGTGCTTTGCCGGCTTTGATGTTGTAGACAAATTCTGTAGCTTTAGTCCGTATTTTTTTATGTATTCAAGACTGTGGGCAGAGCAGTACACTCTTACAGGGTAACCTAGGTCGTGAAGATGGATTTCTCCATTAAGATGCGCTTTTGCGACATCTTCTGTGAAAATTTCTTTTAATGCATATTGTTTAAGTGTGTTTTCCGCGATTGCAAGGTTTACTGCTTCAGGGTTGTTTGTCACAACGTTTGAGTTTTCTTTTGAACTTGAAAATATTATTCTATTAAGATTGTATGTTGACATTCCAAGAATAGCCTGTTTATGGAGTTTTTTGTTAAAACCACGCTCAAAAAGCTCATTGTCAACAAGTTCTCTTATAAGTCCAACAGAAATTGACTTGATATCTGATGCAAAAACTTTTTTTTCAACAGCAATAGCAATATCATTTGCCTCATATTTGGAAATTCCTGTCTCTTGCACAAGAGCATCAGCGATTCTTTGCCTGTCCCATTTACCGACGGTTTCACCAGTAGTTGAAGATACTTGAAGAAGCAAGTCTGTTGTGTTGTCTGGATCATCAGAACTACCATTAATAACTTTTAGGCTTTCTTTTAGTGTCTTTTGGTCGGGTCCAACAGCGACTTCTGGAAACTTATCGAAGTTTTTTTCAATTGTTTTGATGATGTCGTCTTTTGCCTGTTTCACTAAATTAGATCTGTCCACTTCTCTTATTAAAAATTCCATTAGTTTTTCTCTGCTATACATTTGATATCCCTTCTTTCTTTTTCTTTTTTCCAAGCAGCTTTTTTAGTTCTTTTTCAAAGCTTGTCAGGTCTGTAAATTCTCTGTAGACTGAAGCAAACCTGATGTATGATACTTCATCAACTTTTTTTAGCTTCTCCATTACTTTTTCGCCAATAGATGTTGATGAAATCTCACTTGTCCCAAGAGTTCTTAAGTCTGATTCTATGCTGTCAACAACCTCTTTTAGCTGGTCAAGGCTGACTTCTCTTTTTTCGCATGCTTTAATTAGCCCTCTTAGAATTTTTTGCCTGTCAAACTGTTGGCGTACTCCTTCTTTTTTGATTACAATAAGGTTTGTAAGCTCTATTCTTTCATATGTTGTAAATCTTTTTGAGCATGAAAGACACTCTCTTCTTCTTCTTGTACTTTCTTCTCCTTCAGTCTCTCTTTTATCGATGACTTTTGAGTCTGATGAGTTGCAAAATGGACATTTCATTGTGAATCCTCAAAATTTCATAAAACACAACTTGTTGTGGTATGTTATCGTGTTAAACCACAACATGTGGTAATATCTGTATTTCTACTCATTTATATATATTCTGTTTTTCTAGAATCTATTACACAAAATATATTCCAAAAAAAGTAGTATGAAAAACCCACAATTCCAATAAGTATTTTAAAAAAACAGAATTATTTTTCCTTATCGTCTAGGTGGACATTGAATTTTGACTTCTTTGAAAAGAATTTCAAAGCCCTGTTAATACGAAGGAGCTTTGCAACCTTTTGAACTTTGAAAACTTTCATTATTCTAACAAGTCTTACTACCTTTAAGGATCTTACAAGTCCAAGATTCCCACCTACAAAAAAATTGAAAGGAATAGTTGCAATAATGTCTAACCATGCATGCTTAAAGAAGGCCTTTGTTTTCTTTGTTTCAATATATATCATTACAAGATCAATTACAAAAACAAATAATATCAAGATGTCAACAACGTTTAATATGTTTTGATAACTTGTCACGTCAAAAAATGACTCTAAAACAACCTGAACAAGAACGATTGCAACAGCTATAAGCATTACAACAGCCCAAAACTTTTCAAACTTGGCAAGCTCAGTTTGTTTTTCTTCTTTGGTTTCAATGCTTTTTTTCTTGATACTTGATGTAAAGTTCACAACCCACCTAAGGGATACAATGGCAGTAGCGCTTGCTGTTAATAGCGCAAAGTTTGTAAGGATTGTTGAAATATTTTGCAGAGCAGGAATATCTACCATAAAGCTTCTAATAAAAGATACGCTGACAACAAATACCAATGCAGAGAGCAAAAAACCTGCTTCCTCTGTAACGTCAATATTCAAAAGACCTATCAAAAACCCGATTATTATCAAAATAAGGATGTTTGCTCCTACAAAACTAGAGGAAAATTCAAATACACCTCCAAGTATACTCAAGAGAGCTCCGAGGATAAACAAGGAAATATTGACTTTTACGTGCATAACCTTTTTTTGATACAGATAGTATATATACTTTTCTTTTCACAGCAAAATTTAAAAACAAACTTGGATTCTTTTAACTTCATATAATGGCAGTACTAATGCAACCTTCGTGCTAAGGTTAATCAAGCACAGCGTATTCAAGTAGAACTTGAATACACTACAAACAATGGCGGTATTAGTGTAATCATGGCAATTGGTTACGCTCTATTGATACGCAACTACAAGTACCATCTCCTTTGGACATGGTACGATAAACTTTATTGGCGGTATTAGTGTAATCTGGTTAGCACAGGGGACTGTGGCAACTGGTTATGCTCGGTTGACACGTAACGAAAATTGACTGAGTGTTTGCAGAAATCCCCTAGTCTGGGTTCAAATCCCAGGTACCGCCCTTTTTCTCTAAGTGAATTAACAATAGTTAATTCGCTATGTTTTGGTCCAGCTTTATTAAAAGATGGGTGACAATCCCAGGTACCGCCCCATTTTTCTTTTTTTAAAAACCCAACATTTTATAAATAAAGGTGGGTTTTCAAAATCATTGCAGAATAGTTTTTCAAAATAGGCTAATTCTGGGAAATAAGATGGTTGAATATAATATAGTCAAGTATTGCAGATTGTGCAAAGATAGATTTGTTGTGCCAAGAAGCCAGGCAAAGACTTATTATTGTAAAAACTGCCAGAAAAAAGTTGATAATCAGCTGTCGCAGAAAAAGTAAAGAAAACGACCATAACATAACGTCACTAACATTCCGAATGTTTTGCTTAACAAAGCAAAACATTTTTAAATACGACATAGTTCCTGCAGGGAGCAAAGCCCGAGTTGACGCGCATATAGGGTTAATACATGCGAGTTCTTAGGCTTATATTTGATAAAAATGGAAAAAGAATCATTTAAACACATTGTAAGAATAGCAAACACCGACGTTGACGGAAAAAAACAGATAGTTATCGCCCTTCAAAAAATCAAAGGTGTTGGACACATTTTTTCTAACATGGCATGCGTACTTTCAGGAGTTCAAAAACAAAAAAAAGCAGGAAATCTGAGTGAAAAAGAAGCACAAAAACTCAATGAGATCATAACAAACCCAAAAAAGCACGGGGCGTCAACATGGATGCTAAACAGAAGAAAAGACATCGAATCTGGCGAGGACAAACATATATTGACAAGCGATTTACAATTTCAGCTAACAACAGACAAAAAAAGACTTCAAAAAATAAAATCATATAGGGGTCTTCGAGGAGCAGCAGGTCTGCCAGTTCGAGGACAAAGAACAAAATCAAACTTTAGAAGAAACAAAGGAAAAGCTATGGGTGTAAAGAGGAAAAAATAAAATGAGATGGCAATTTAGAAGACAAAAGTCAAGGATGCTAAAACTAAGAAATTTTGGCGCACAAAAAATTTCAAAAGAAGACATTAGCATTTTTGAGCCAAAATTTTTTTAGGTGAAAATTATGGGAGATCCAAAAAAACATAGAAAAAAATATACAACACCAGCACACCCATGGAGAAAAGAAAGGCTTGACTATGAAAACGAGCTAAAAGGAATCTATGGTCTAAAAACAAAGCAAGAAATATATAAAATGGACTCCTTTCTTCGAAGAATCAAATCCCAAATCAAAAAGTTATCCTCAGCACACGGCAATCAAGCTGCAAAAGAAAAAGAGCAGCTAGTTTCACGCTTAAAAAAACTTAAACTTCTCGGCGAAGACGCGACAACAGACGCAATACTCGGGCTAAACATTGAAAATTTGATGGACAGAAGATTCCAGTCAGTCGTCTTTAAAAAAGGACTTGCCACGTCTATGACTCAGGCAAGGCAGTTCATCGTCCACGAACACGTTCTTGTGGGAGACAAAAAAATTACATCCCCAAGCTATTTGATAACAGAAGCAGAAGAGAAAACAGTAGAATTTGATGAGAATTCGACTCTTTCAAAACAAGACCATCCAGAAAGAATAGCAGCCTCTAAAGATATCAAGAAAGAAATTGAAAAATCAAAGCTAAAAAAAGAACCAGTTGATGAGGATTTAGATGTGCCAGAATTAGTTCAGCCAGAAGAAGCAGTAGTGATACCTCTTGAGGATGCAGAAGATATCAAAGTTGCTGTTAAAGATGACGAAGAGACAAAAAGCAGTGAAACTGTTGTTAGTGACGACAAACTAAAATCAGAAGATGCAAAAGAATCTCCTAAAGAAAAGTTAAAAGAAGAAGCAACACAAAGCAGCGGAGCTGCCAGTAATGATAAACCAGAAACTGAAGAAAAATGAAAAAAGAATACAAAACCAGGCAATTAAGATGGGGAATAGCACATATTTACTCTTCATACAACAATACTATCATCCATATAACTGATGTTACAGGAACAGAAACAATCGCAATCTCAAGCGGCGGACAAGTTGTAAAATCAGACAGAATGGAAGGTTCTCCAACAGCAGCAATGGCAGCGGCAAAAAAGGTTGGAGAAATCGCAAAAGAAAAAGGGATAACAGGACTTCATGTAAAAGTAAAAGCCCCAGGAGGCCACAACGGCCCAATGAATGCAGGGCCAGGAGCACAAGCAGCAATACGTGCAATATCAAGAATGGGCCTAAAAATCGGCATAATTGAAGATGTTACTCCAGTTCCACACGACGGATGCAGGAAAAAAGGAGGAAGACGCGGAAGAAGAGTATAAAGAGGGGAAAATGGACATAAAAAAACTGGATTATGACAAAAAAAAGAAAAAAATGAGATTTTTAATCCAAAAAGGCAGTGCAGCATACACAAACACTCTTAGAAGGATAATATTAGATAATGTGCCAACAATGGCAATAGAAGATGTTGAGTTTAGAAAAAACAGTTCTGTACTCTATGATGAAATGATATCCTTAAGACTTGGACTAATACCTTTAACAACAGACCTAAAAGCGTACAATCTTCCAAAAAAATGCACATGCAAAGGCGCAGGATGCGCAAGGTGCCAGCTAAAACTAACACTAAAAACAAAAGGACCAAAAACAGTATACTCATCAGATATCAAAACAAAAGACCCAAAAGTAAAACCAGTATATGACAAGATTCCAATAGTCAAACTGCTTGAAGGTCAAGAACTTCAATTTGAGGCAACAGCAACACTAGGCGCAGGAAAAGAACACGCAAAGTGGTCGCCGGGACTGATATTTTTTAGAAGTTTTCCACAAATAAAAATTTCAAAGCAACCAGAAGAACCACAAAAAATAGTTGACTCATGTCCAAAAGGCGTGTTTGAGATAAAGACAAAAAAGCTGGTTGTAAATGACAAAAGAATTGTTGAATGCGACTTTTGCGAAGCATGCCTTGAAGAGGCTGCAGAGAAAGGAGGAATTGAAGTAAAACCAAGCGCCACAGACTTTGTTTTTATCCTGGAGAGCTGGGGACAGCTAGAACCAAAGGACATAATGAAAAACGCATTTGACGCATTTGACGAAAAACTATCAGAATTCAAAAAACTCCTCAAGTAGGTGCCAACGCTTTTAATTGCGGGGGTGCCAGAGTGGTCAAATGGGCAAGGTTGAGGGCCTTGTGGCTTAGTGCCTGCGCGGGTTCAAACCCCGTCTCCCGCATATCCTTTTTTACAAAGGATATCATCCAAAAACAGACTATTCAGCGAAGCTGAATAGACCACGGTAATAAAATGACAAAAAACCAACAACTAACAAGCCTTGTACAGGAACTGAAGAAAGTTTCAGCAGAAAAAAAGGTAAATATCTGGAAAAGAATAGCAAAAGACCTAGAGAAACCTACAAGGATAAGAAGAATAGTTAATCTTTCAAAAATAAACAGGTTTACAAAGGCAAATGATGTAGTTGTAGTTCCAGGAAAAGTTCTTGGAAGCGGTGAAATTGACAAAAAACTTACTGTTGCAGCATATCAATTTTCAGGCTCAGCAGAAAAAAAGATTAAAGACGCAAAAGGCAACGCTTTAACACTTGATGAACTGGCAAAGAAAAACCCTAAAGGAGCCAAAGTAAAAATAATTGGATGAATACAATGAAAATAAAAATTTTTCAAGCATTAAATTCGGGAGGAATTTAATAAAATGAAAATAATCAATGCAAAAGACCTAATTGTTGGCAGAATCGCTACAAGGGTTGCAAAAGCAGCACTCCTAGGAGAAGAAGTAGCAGTTTTAAACTGTGAAAAAGCAGTAGTTACAGGCTCAAAACAAAATGTTATTGCAAAATTCAAAAGGAAAAGAGAAATGGGGATACCTTCAAAAGGACCTTTTTTGCACAGAAGCCCAGACAAGCTTCTAAAAAGAATAATAAGGGGAATGATACCTTACAAACAGCACAAGGGACGAGTAGCACTAAAAAGAGTAAAATGCTATAAGGGAATTCCAAAAGAGTTTGAAGGAAAAGAAATAATCACAATCAAAGAGGCAAATGTTTCAAAAATGCCTAACTTAAAATATGTAAAGCTAGAATATGTTTCAATGATACTAGGCGGGAAATAAACATGAGCAAAGCAAAAACCAAAAAAACAATTCATACGTCAGGAAAAAGGAAAACAGCAATAGCAAGAGCAACACTAACACCAGGCACAGGAATCGTGAGAATTAACAGTGTTAATCTAGAAAATTTCCAGCCTTCTTTTGCAAGACAGAAAATATCAGAGCCTTTCATGCTTATGGGTGGAGTTGGAAACGTTGATATTAACATAAGGGTTTTTGGAGGCGGCACGACATCACAAGCAGAAGCAGCAAGATTAGCAGCCGCAAGAGCGCTTGTTGAGCACAACTCAAACCTAAAAACAATGTTTTTAGATTATGATAGAACATTACTAGTTGCTGACGTTAGAAGAAAAGAAGTCTCAAAACCAAACAGCCAAGGAAGTGCTAGATCAAAGAGGCAAAAATCATACAGGTAAACCGAGGTGGAATTATGATACATGAAAAAATTACATTTTTTCAGTCTCAACAAAACATGAGGTGTTTTTTATGATAATACCAGTCAGATGCTTTAGTTGCGGAAAACCAATTGGACACTTATACGAAGAATACGCTGAAAGAGTAAAAAGAGGTGAAGATAGAAAAAAAGTTATGGACTCACTCGGCCTTGAAAGATACTGCTGCAGAGGGATCTTTTTAGGACACGTCGATTTAATTGACACAGCTGCCAAATTCAAAAAGTTTTAGAACTTTTTGATTGTTCTTTAAAGAACATTTTAAAAAAT
>JAAOYE010000005.1 GCA_018221175.1 Candidatus Woesearchaeota archaeon | reverse complement strand
TAAAAAGCCAACCGCATTACCTCCTCTTAGATTCATACAAATGAATCTGCCCGTCACGAGAGTACCTGGCGGAGTTCACGGCAACTGCCAAGCAATGAACCTGGGGGTTAGTGTTACGGGCAACACCTTTAACTTTCAAAGTTATTATTCACAAAAGCGCTAGAACAAGCAAAATCACATTTCACAATCACAAAAAAAAAGTATTATTGATTTAAATTTGTAAAAAAACATTGAAGAAAAACGCGCTTGTTCTAAGAAAAAAATAAGTAACCTATAGAAGAAAAAACAAATTTCACGCTTACAATTCACAATAAAAATTGGATAAAAAAACAATATAATTCACATTTGTGGTAAGAATTTTTTCTATGGGTATTCGGAGGTAAGTAAAATGGGAAAAATAAGCCCAGTATCATCAAAGTATATTATACATGCAACTATTCAGATAAGCGGCATTGTAGACAAGCCGGATGTGATAGGTGCAATTTTTGGACAAACAGAAGGGCTGCTTGGAGCAGACCTAGAACTAAGAGAACTACAACGCAGCGGTAGAATAGGCAGAATCGAAGTAAATGTTGAGACAAAAACAGGAAAGACAAAAGGAGACATAATTATCCCTTCAAGCCTTGACAAGTCAGAAACAGCAATTGTAGGCGCCGCGCTTGAAATAATTCAGCGAATAGGTCCATGCGTTGCAAAACTTAAGGTTGAAAACATCGAAGATGTCAGGATTTCTAAAAGGCAAGCAGTCGTTGATAGAGCAAAGGAACTTTTACGGACTATGATGGATGACCAAATGCCTGACTCACAAGAGCTTGCAGATGAAGTCGCGCAAAGTGTTAGAGTTATGGAAATCCAAGAATATGGTAAAGGACGCCTTCCAGCAGGACCACACATTGAAGACTCAGATGAAATAGTTGTTGTTGAAGGCAGAGCTGACGTTTTAAACCTTTTAAAGCACGGCTTTAAAAATTCTATTGGGATTGGCGGAACAGGAATCCCACCAGAAATCGCAGAGCTTTGCAAACAAAAAATTGTGACTTTGTTTGTAGATGGTGATAGAGGCGGAGACTTAATAATCAAAGAGATGACAGGAATTGCCGAAGTTGATTATATCACAAAAGCTCCTGACGGCAAAGAAGTTGAGGAACTTACAAAAAAAGAGGTTCATAAAGCTCTACGTTCAAGGATTGCCTCAGAGCAGGCAAAGCTTGACATGGTGCCAAAAGCAGAAAACGGACAAAGACCAACGTCGCGCGCTCCTCCAAGAAGAGAAGCACCTCAAATGCAAAGACGACCACGAACAGATATACCTCCAAGAAGAACACCAGTATCATCAAGACCTCCTACAAGAATAACAAGTGTGCGAAAGCTAAGAGTCTCAGATGCTGAGAAAGAAAGCTATAAAAACATGCTTGAAGGTCTCGTTGGAACAAGAGGCGCATACGTTTTAGATGGTAAACTTAACATTCTTGGAAAAGTACCTGTTTCTGAGCTTCAGACAACTGTAAAAAGTCTTGACTCAGGAATCCACGCCATAATTTTTGATGGCGCAGTTGATAAAGCGCTTGTAGAAGTCTGCGAAAAAGCAAGAGTAAAATGTCTTGTTGGCATGAGCACAGAAGTAAAACCTACTGATGCAAGAATCAATATTCTCACAAGCAACGAATTGTGAGATTGTTTTTTTCTTTTTTTACATTTTCTAATAAAAATAATAATTAAAAAATAAAATTAACTGCATCCAGCTCCTGTTGGTACTGTTGTTTCTGTTTGAAGAGTGTTTTCGCAGCCAGCTACGCCCACATTGTATTGGCAGAAGTTTTTTCTTACAGTCTCTGCATCAACCCCTGAAAATTTGTAGCGGTTGTTTGCAAGCCACGTTGGTGACGCTGATACTTGAAGAGCATTTGCAATCTTTATATCTTCTCTTAAAAGATCTTTGCCTTCGCCGTCAAAGCATGCCTGCATCTCATTCACATCTAATCCCGAACTCGTAGCGCATGACTTCCAGTCAACGCCTTTAACACCGTTTGTGCTTCTGCAATACACATAGTCAAAATATGTGTCTGGTGCAAGCTTTTTTGCACAAAGCTGGCGTACGTTTTCTTCCCATTCATATTGTCCGTGAAGCGAGTTAAATCCATCTCCTGCCTCTGATGCAATATAATGTATATCATAGTTTAGTGCGTCTCCAAAGTTGTCAATAGCCCCGCTTAGTCCTTCTACTGCTTTTTTCCCAAAAGGACAGTCGCTCATAATAAAAAGTTGAACTTCTCCAGGTTTTTCCTCTCTGCATTCTAGGCTTGCAGCGCATTTTGCATCATCACAGTCAACAATGCCGTCGTTGTTGTCATCAACTCCGTTTGTGCAGATCTCTGCGTTTGGGTCAAAGCTTGAACCTGAGGCTTGCGGCAAAATCGCATAATAATCACCAGTTTTTCTAAGAGCTCCTGCAATTCTTGAAAACGCCGGGTCATCCTCAACACTTGCCTCCATCACATACATAGGCATAAAAACAAGCCCTACCTGGTCATAGAGTTCTTTTCCTTCTTTTGAACTGTAATCAAGGTATTTCACGCTTACGCCTGGAAAGAGCTGTCGTGTTACTGCAACGATTCTTGACGCGTCGCAGTCTTTGCATCTTTGATCTTGGATAACATACATCTTAAAATCAACAGGTTGAGGGGCATTCACGCATGCGTCGTGCTGCGGAATCTTAGCGCATATTACTGGCAAAAAGTTTTCATAAGGCTGGGCGCCTGAAATCATTGAGTCGCCAATAAAAAATGCTGGTGTGCCTGATACTCCTTTGCTTTGGCCTTCCAAAAATTGGTCTCTGACAAGCTGCGCTTTTACACCGTCATCTAGACAGGCATTAAATGATTGCGTGTTAAGACCTAATTCTTTTGCGTATTGCTTTAGGCTTTCAACTCCGAGACTTTTTTGATTTTCAAACAGTTTGTCATGGTACTCCCAAAACTTTCCCTGTTCTCTTGCACACTCTGATGCCTCTGCTGCTTTTTGCGCGTTTGCATGAAATGATAGCGGAAAATGTTTATATTCTATGACTACGGCGTCTCCGAAATTTTGTCTTATTTGTTTTAGTGCGCCGTCATGCGCCTTTTTGCAAAATGGGCATTCGAAATCGCTGTATTCAACAATAACCATTTTTTCTCCGGAATATTCTAATGTTGTGGTTTTTTGAGAAACTCCAAATAAGTTCTTTATTGCGCGCTCTACAGGGTCATCCACAGATATGCTTTGTCCTGTTTTTGGCTTGAGTGTGCCTGAAACTCCAAGTACTAAAAGCGCTATTGCGCCTATTACTCCAATGATTACCCATGGGTCTAAAGAATTGCTTATGACTTTCTTTGTTTTTTGTTTTTTTGGCATGAGACTTTTTCACCTCTTCTTATGATATAAAAATTAAAGGTTTAAAAAAAATTATTTTGTTGTCACCACAAATCCTTCTTTGTAGAAGTTCACAATGCTCGAATCTCCTTTTAATTCTTCAAGATATGTCTTAAACGCATTGCCTTGCTTTTGTGGCAGAAGAATTGCTTCTATTTCTACTCTTGCTTCCTCCAAGCTTTTTGTTGATGCCTCTGTTTTTTCAAAGACTTTTATTATGTGAAACCCAAACGATGTTTCTACAGGTTTTGATACGCCCCCAATATCAAGCGCAAACGCTGCGTCTTCAAATGGTTTTACCATGGCTCCTTTTCCAAAGTATCCAAGGTCGCCACCGTTTGGCCCTGATGGACCATCGCTGTTTTCTTCTGCTAGCTTGGCAAAGTTTTCATCGTTTAATTGTGATAAAATGTCATTTGCTTTTGCAAGAGCTTCTTCTTTTGTCAGATTTGACTCACATAGTGATGACTCATCATGGCAAATTAAGATGTGTGATGCTTTGACCTGCTCACCTACTGTAAACTGTGCTAAGTTATTATCATAATACTCTTTGACATCTTCAGCTGATACTTCTACTTTGTTCAGGATTTCCTGCTGGTAAAGCTTTGTGATGAGTAGTTGTTTGTATATTTCTTCTTCCACCATCTCAACAGTGATGTTTTGAAGCGCCATCCTTTCATAAAACTCTTCTTTTGTGAGGCCTGACTGAAGCAGTATGTTGTTTAGAAATTCGTCTACTTCTGCGTTTGTAACGTCAATTCCTTTGCTTTTAGCGTCTTGTGCGAGCAGCTTTTCATTTATCATTTGGTTTAAAAGGTCGTTTTTTGACACAACATTTTGTGTTTGCACTGGCAATCTTGAATAAACCTCTTCAAGCTTTGAGACTGTGACGACTTCGCCATTAACAGTTGCTGCAACTTGGTCTTTTTGATTAAAAGAAGGTGTTAATTTCTTTAATATCTCCTTTTCAACTGGAATTACTTTTTCACTTATAGGAGCATAAGTATGAGCGCCAATTACAGCAATGACAAATAGTAATGCTACTAAACCCAAAGTCATTCTATTGAAAATAATGTTTTCAGTTCTTTTTACTTGTTTTTTAGAAACTTTCTTTTTAGGTTTTTTAGAAGCTTTCCCGTGTTTACCTATATTCTTTTTTGCCATGAAACCACCCTCTAAACAGTTTTCACCCCTTCTCAAAAGTGTAAGTTTTCATTTTATATTTAAGTGTTTGGTTTTTTAAAGAATATAAACTCTATAATTATCTTTTAATTCTGCCAAGTTTTCACCACTAAGGCTGTAAACTCCTGAGACAACAGGATTATTGTGAACTGCCTGAATAAAAAGTGTATCGCTTCTAAGATGGTCTCTATGTGTTCTTATGACTCCTTCAAGATTCATAGTTTGATCTGTATCTCCACAGGATATTAAAAAATCTACTTTTTCGTTGCCTCGGGGTGTAGGTAAATAAGCAATATCAGAGCATTCTCTTATTATCACCTTAAGATTTTTTTTGTCTGATGGTATGTTAAAAATTTCTTGATTAATTTTTTTATTTAATGATGCTACAGCTTTTCTTGTTCTCTTTCTTTTTTTATCTGAAAATTTGTCAGTTTCATACAATTTTTGAAAAACAGATACGATTTCTTTATTATTATCTTCCCTAAGCATGTAAACTAGATTAAAACCAACATAAGGAACTGTTCCAATAATTGTTATATTATAATAGCTTGTTGCTTCTCTGGCTAAGTCTAAATTTAAACTATCATCACCACATCCTGGAAAAACTAATATGCCATCATGTTCTCTAAACTCTTCATAACATATATCCATATCAATCTTGCTTGATGTCACAATTTTCATATTTCTGCCTCTTTTGTTGTAACTACATTTCTTGCTTTATCATATATGTTTTTCATGTATTTTGTAAGTTTCATTCTTACATCCTCGGTAAAATGCTTTGAATAATTAAAATCATCAATATCTTTTTCATAAACTTCTATAACATTCTTTGGATTTTCTAATTTTTCAGGAACTTTTTCTCCAGTCCATGTAGCTTTAGTATCTTGGTAAGCTATTAAATCTTTAATGTAACTTTTCCGATTCTTAATTGCCCATTTCGGCAACTTATCTAACAAAGGGTTTTGATCATCAATTAAGAACTGATAAATCGCCCATCCAACTAGTTTTGGAAATCTATCTGGCTTATTTAATTCATCCACTGCATGCGCATAAAGTGTATCAATTATTTTATCTTGCCTATTTCCTTCATACTTGCCTTCATCAGTAATTATTTCCTGTTGGTATAAACTTCCTTCAATGTGCTCTGACAACTCAATCCTTTCTTGTAAAGTTATATTCCTTTCCAATACAGTTTTTGGCAAATCCTCTATCTTTTCTTGAAACTCTGCAAATACTCTAGGATTATTTTTAAAATCATATTTGAAATGAGAAATCATGTCAGCATAAAATAATAGTTTTTGTTCAATAACACCAAAATCTTTTGAAGCCTGAATACTTTTAAAAATATTGTTTAATCTTGTTTCATACTCTTCTAACATAATATTGTTTATTATCTCTGGAAGTTCTCTGTACAGTTTATCATAAATTGTCTCTTTTGCTTTTTTTCTGTCTAACTTTTTTAAATGTTCACCAGTTCTTTGCCATACCTCATTAATTAATTTCCCAATGTAATCCAATTTTGATTTTTTACGGGTTGTTTTTTTGTAAATTAGGTGGGAGGTAGCTGCGCCTTTTCTTGATAGTTCAAAAGACTTTGAATCTTGAAATTTTAATTCTATAGAACCTCTTAATCTATTGGTAATACTTTTCATACCTTTCTCTCTTTTTTCTAAGTTTTTGTCGTTTAATCCCTCTTTTTGATATGTGTCTTTTCCTAAAAGGCCTTCTTCCTCATGCCTGTGATTAAAACTAAACTTTTGTACACCTTCAATATCAACAACTCCAAAATATTCAAATAATCCAAAAGGACATTGTATATTTGTCAAAAATAAGTCCTTTGTTCTTTTAGCTTCTTTTGATTCTTTCCTTCCAATAATAGAATCTATTATTGGGAGACTCTTTTCTTTAAATTTATCCCACAACTCTCTTTTATTTTCTCCTTTTTCAGGCTGAAAAGATGTTGAGTGAACATCTAAAATCAAGTTTCCGTTTCTTAGAAAATAAGTTTTTGAATTGTCTCCTTCATATAATGCTTGTTGGTCACAGTCTGTACAAATATCAGTTTCCCATCCTCTTCTGTACGTCCCGGTTTCATCACTAACTCTTCTTACCTTACCTTGAATCAAATCATCCATAAAAGATTTTGCGCTTCTCTCAGAATTAAATAAGAAATAATTCATTTTTATGACTTCGTCTGGGTTATCTATATTTTTAAATTCCTGGGCACCGGCTTTAAAAGGGTAATTAACTTTTTCTTTTACATAAGCAAAATTTCTATCAATTCTAGGAAGGATTTTATCGCTATAATTTTTTTCAAACATCTCTGCAAAATCATATAATATTTCTTTGCCTGCTTTTTTGTCTGGGTCAATGTCCAACACAACGGTAAGCCCTGTATAATCCAATACTGCCTTGTTTTCTATGCCTGCTAAAAAATTCTTATCAATAATGCTTCTAACACTCTTATTAGGTCTCATCCTGATTTCTTGCAAACATGTTTTTACATTTACATCATCTTTAATCTTATAAACAAGAACATGAGGGTCCTTTTCATCACGTTTTACATCAAAATCTGATAATTCAAATGACTGGCCTCCTCTTATTTCAGCTTCCATCAGTAAAATATCTTCAATAATTTTTTTTGATTCATCAATATTTTCTTGATAGTTTTGTTCGTAGTCATCAAAAAGATATTCAATTGCCTGTCTTAAATCATCTTCAATATTATATGGGTTAAATTTAAATTTGGACTCTATCGCATCAGCTACAATAGCCTCCAGAGTTCTCTTAAATGTTATTCTTGTGTTGATTCTTGGATCGATTTGTTGTTCTTGTTCCATTTTCCTACATTATTGGTCTTTCTGGTTCGATTAACCCCTCAATTGTTAATTGATTGTAGTAAAATTTTGGATCTTCCCTGAACTCTTCAAGCATGTATTTTAGGTCAAGAAGCAATTTGAATTCTTCAAGTCTGTAGCCTATGCCTCTTTTTCTATCTTTTCTGTCAAACATTGATTTTTGTGGTGCATTTATGCTTTTCCTTAGTTCTTGTGCATCATTGTACATGTGAAGGTTTAGAAGCTTTTCAAAAATGTTTATTACTGTTCCGTCAAATTTGTACTCTGAATTAGTTTCTGCCTCAAGTGTGATTGTTTTATATCCTCCTTTCTCTTTGTACTCTAAAGCCTCATTCAATAACAGTTTTGTTTCAGAAATATCTACTTCATTATAATTTAACAAGAATTCTAAATGTGCATCAATTTCGCCTGTAGTTATATCTAATAATTTTTGCTTCATCCTATTTGCTACTTTAAGCTCGCCTTTTGAAATATCAATGCCATCTTTTTCCAGATTTTCAACAAACCGATTATAGTGACTTAAAAAAATAATATTTTTGTAAACTTTTTTCATCACAAAACTAGGTTCCATCACACTTGATATTATTTCTCCTGAATACGGATAGTATTCTTCCATAAATCTTTCCTCATTTGAATCTATATGTCTTAACATTTCCTCTAGCGAGTAATTCTCGCCGTTAAGTAATGGTTCATAATCTTCTTGTGAAGCAAGCACTGTGCCCCATGCAGCGAAACTAAACTCAAATACTCCTTTTGGTCTTGGCAGCTTTTTTGTTTGAGTTATGTGGGTTCTGTCTGCAAACTTTACTTGTGCACTTCTAAGAATATTTGTGTTCTCTTCCTCTTTTGAAATGTCTTTTCTAAAGATGTCTAAGATGTACTTTGCATCATCAACTAAACCAAGAGGCAAAGATGGCTTGTCTTCTTTGCTTTGAAAAATTTGGGAGACATATTTTTTATATTCCAAAGTTTCAGGTTTTGAAAGTCTTGTAACAATATTTTCAAGAGAATAAGAATTAAATTCTTTTATTTGTCCTGAAAAACTTTGCCATGGCTCAACTAATATATTTATAAACCATGTTGGGTCCATATTTGGATTAAGTTTTTTTTCATCTTCAACATGATCATGCAAACCTCCAGCAGTTACTGCTTCCATTGAAGCATTTTCTTTTACCAGAATTTTTTGGACATAGAATCTGTGAAGAAATGTAAAGTTAATCGTGTTTTTTCTGTACGCTAAACTTTCTGTTTCTGGTTTGCTTAATGGTTTGATTTCATATTTGTCAATAGAATTTATAACATCGTTTTCAAGCTGAAGATAATACCATGGTCTTATTGAATCAAAAATTTCTTTATCATTAATATTATGTGGTTTATACTCCTCATCTATGACTTGTCTTCTTATTAGCTTTGCAGCACTTTTCTTATCTAATTCAGATTTTGCATTAATAACCTTGGCTACATAATTGTCTAAATCATCATAATAAACTTTACTTAAAAGTTCCTTTTCTTGCTCTTCCATAGTCGAGAGGATAAGATGATTATATATAAATCTTACTTTTGTCGTTACTAAACAGTAAAAAAGTGTTGAATTGTTAAAGAATTGTTTCAATTATCACTTTTGCAAAGTTTTTCTCGTCCTTTAATTTATCAACAATTCGTCTGTCTATATCGATTGCTGCTTTTGTAGAATTAAGACCTAACGTTCTTTTAGAAACAAAGTATGACTTTCTAAAAACAATCTCTTTGTCGTCGTCAAAATCAGGGTTTACGTCAGCCTCAAAACTGTCTGTTGCGCCATCAGAAGTAATAGTAACCTTAATCTTCTTAGAACTTAAAATTTTTTTATCAAATTTAAAATCAGAACTGACACCTAAAATACAGTCACCATTTTTAGTCAATTCTTTTTCTTTTGTAAACTCAATAGTGTTTTTGTGCAAACAAAGGACGTTTTTGTGGCCAAAAATCTTGAATCTCATTACTTTTTTATTATGTCTTCAATTGGTTTTGAATCAGCTTTTTGTTCTTTTTGGACTTTCTCAACTTCCTTTGTCAAGTCAATGCCAAGGTCCTGAAGGCCCTTCACATGCATTTGCATAAGCTGCTCAACGATGTCAAGTATTCTAGCAAGCTCTTGCCTTTCTGCTGCCAGTGTTTTCAGTGCTCCTTTGTGAAATCCGATTTGTTCGTCTTTTGAAACCTGTTCTTCTGCCATAAATATCACCTATGAGCAGGTTTTTTAGGTCATATTTAAAGGTTTTTAGCAGGAATCCCAAAACCTTTTAAACCAATATCTTATCCCAACACATATGATTTTAGGAAAAATCACAGGAAAAGTAACAACAAACGAATTCAATTTTAAAGCAGATGACGAAGTAAAAAAATTTGACTACATCCAGGTTTTGCACAAAGTATATGACTATGTTCTATGCCAAATTGTAGAAATAGAAAAAACAGACATGGGCGTTGATGCAAAATGCCGTGTTATAGGCTACAAAGACGAAAACAACCAGATTAAGCCTCTAAGAATCCCTTTTGAGGTAGGCACAGAAGTTCTTTTAGCAGAAGACAAGTTCATTACAGACGTTATAAAGCTTGAAAACCCAGAAAATGGAGCATACATCGGCAAGCTTGAAGGAAAAGACATTGATGTAAAAGTAGACCTCTCAACACTGCTAACAAAGCACGTCGCTGTCCTTGCAAAAAGTGGTGCTGGAAAAAGCTACACAGTAGGCGTCCTTTTAGAAGAAATCATGGACAAAAAAGTTCCACTATTAATCATCGACCCACACGGAGAATACTCAGAGCTAAAACAAGCAAACAATGAAGAAAAGGAAAAGCTAAAAGAATACAAGCTAGAGCCAAGAGGTTTTTCAAACATCAAGGAGTATGGCGACACAAAACTAAACCAAAACCTAAGACCGCTCAAGCTTTCAGACAATCTCTCGACAACGGAAGTCATGCACCTACTTCCTGGAAAACCCACAGGAACACAGCAAGGAATACTATACAACACCATAAAATCCCTCGACAAAATAAACTTCACAAACATACTGCTTGCACTTGAAGGCGAAGAAAACAACGCGAAATGGATGATAGTAAACAACTTAGAGCATCTAAACAAACTTGAACTTTTCTTACCATCCTTTACATCATACAACGAGCTTGTAAGCGGAGGGAACTGCTCGATAATAAACCTAAAAGGCATATCACCAGATGTCCAGGAGATAATTGTCTACAAGCTCCTAAAAGACCTCTTTGAGCTGAGGAAAAAAAACAAGGTGCCACCGTTTTTTACAGTGATTGAAGAAGCTCACAACTATTGCCCAGAACGAAGTTTTGGAGAAACCAAGTGCTCAAAAATATTAAGGACAATTGCTAGTGAAGGAAGAAAATTCGGACTTGGACTGTGTATTGTATCACAAAGACCTGCCAGAGTCGATAAATCTGTGCTGTCTCAGTGCACTACTCAAATTATCTTAAAAGTCACAAACCCAAACGACCTAAAAGCAATCTCAAACAGTGTTGAGGGAATAACTGCAGAGTCTGAAAAAGAAATAGTAAACCTGTCAGTTGGAAGCACAATTCTTGCAGGCATCACAGATATGCCTTTGTTTGTAAGTGTTCGTCCCAGAATGACAAAGCATGGTGGACACGCTGTTGATATTATAGAAAAACAGGAAGATTTTTTAAAAAAATCAGAAGAGTTTGAGTCTGATGAAATGCTTTCTGTTGTTAAGCCAAAAACAACAATAAATGATTTGAAGATTATGAGCGAGGACGAAATCGAGGACGTTAGAACAATTCTTGTCCCTGCATACATGTTTTCCTGCAAAGAAAAACAAGAAAATTTCAATATCCTGTTTGATGCAGTTAATGGAAAAATCGTTGTTGATGTCGAACAGTTTGAGACAAAAAAGCTTCCAAGGCTTGACAAGCTTTCTAATGATGAAATAAAAATATTAAAGCTTGCATACTCAAAAAAAGTTTTTACACAAGAAGACGTGGCAAGAGAAACTGCAATTCTTGACCCTGAAAAAATTTTAAGTGACCTAGAAAAAAAACATTTCTTGTTAAAAAACAACCAGACATGCACACTAAGCGATAAATACATTTTTTCACAAATGTCCAAAAACGCGTGCTTTTACAAAACAGGCTTTGAAAAAATAAATTTTTCACACAAATTAGAAAAGAAAGTAAGCATTGACAAAGCCAAAGAACTTCTTTCTAAATTCACACGAGTCAACGACTTCCAGGAATGCTTTGTTGTCAAGTATGAAGTCGTCCGTTAACTTTTTATAGCCATTAAACAAACCAGTTCTATCATGGCATTTGACTTCCAAACGTTTTATCAAGACATCATCTTGTCAAAGATAGTCACTTCCGCAATAATCTTTTTTGTAGGGATTACTGTTGGAAAAATACTTGGAAAACTAACGCAAAGAATCTTATCAGAACTTGAAGTAAATAAAATTGCAAGAAAACTTCCTTTTTCAAGATTCAACTTTGAAAAACGTATAGCGTGGCTTGTTTCAAACCTAATTTATTTAATCACGATAATCACTATTTTAAACAGGCTTGAAATAACACAGTTTTTATGGAAAGGAATACTGCTCTTCTTAGTCCTAATAATAGTATTTGCTCTTCTTTTGGACTTAAAAGACCTTTTTCCAAACATCATCTCCTTTGCCATCATCAAAAAGAGAAAACTACTAAAAAAAGGAAAAAATGTTAAGACTCCGTTAGTAGAAGGGAAAGTCGTGAGAATATCATTGTTTTCTGTAAAGTTGTTGACAAAAAAGGGTGATGAAATATATATCCCTAATTCTGCTATTTTAAAAAATTTTGCAACAAGAAAATAAAGGCTTAGTTGACTTGTTCAAGCATGCTTACAAGGTTCCAAAGCTGTGTCCTTGTGTATGGCTGGAGGTTTGTATCCTCAGAAATAGTTTCAATGCCATGAAGCGCCTTGTCAATTTTTATTGACAGTTCGCCTTCTTCTTTTAAAGTTGATATTACGTTTTGCAGCTTGTCTCGAACATTTTTTGGGATTGTTGAGTCATCACATAAATCTTCAATCGCGCCAATTAATTCTTCTGTTTTATCATCCATCTTCATCACTTCTTTTTCATCGTGTCCATCACTTCTTTTTGGGTGTCTGCAATTTTTTCTTTTATCTTTTCTTCCTGTTTTTCTATAGAGTCTATTCGAAGCTTTAACATTTCCTGTCTTTGCTTTGTATCTTTTTTTAAAGCTGGCACGTCAGTTTCTACCATGATATTGCCAATTATCTTGTATGCTTTTTTTGTTTTTTGAATCTCTATAAGTGAGCTTTCAATTTCCAAAAGTTGTGATTGGAAACTTTGTTTTTGAGAAATAAGTGCGCTAAGATTTTGTTCATAAGCTTGAATCATGTTGATTTTTTCCTGTGCATTGTCTTCAATTTTCATTTTCTATGACATTTTTTGTTTTTTCATAAACGCTTATAAGCTTGGATACCGAGTTTAGCATTGCTCGAAGCGCTGTAGCATCCTTTGCTTTGATGCTAATAATAAACTCATTATTTGACGTTTTTGTCAAGTACGTTGCTCGCTCGTTTTTAACCCCTTTCTCAGATTCAAAGAGCTTTTTTAAGTGATTTTGGTCGTCTTTAACCTTTATTTCTGCTTTTAGGTTCATCTTGCCTTTACTTTTGTAATTGATACTCTTGGCTTAAACAATATTTTTGAACCGCAGTATGGGCATCTAACTTTTTTTCTAAGATATGTTTGCGCAACAACCTTATTGCATTGAAAACATTTGTATTCAGTCATTTTCCTTTAGGTTCTCCTTTACCGGCACTGGCAGCTTTGCTGCTTTGTGTTTTTTCTTCTTTTACTTCTGATTCAACATCAAGGCTTTGTTCTTCAATTTGGATCTCTTGTGTGTCTTCTTCTGTCTGTTCTGTTCTTGTTGATACCTTTGACACAGTGTATGCTTTTGACGCAAATTTTGCGTTGCATTTTTGACATTTCCAAATCCCAAGATTTTCCCGTTTGACTTTTTTGTAGTTGCAGACAGGACAAGGGTAATTTCTTTTTTGAAGAGAGTCAATTCTACTATACTTTTCTTTTAGTGTTCTACCGTATCTTGGCCCAAATTTTTTTGCTGAGCCTGTTTTTGTTTTTGCCATTTTGTATCTTTAAATCTCATGGGGCTACCCGGATTCGAACCGGGATCAACCGGCCCCAAACCGGCAAGGATAGCCAAGTTACCCCATAGCCCCGATAGCATTATGTGGGTACCTCAAGAAATCTGGGTTAGTTTAAAAAACTAACGTTTTTTAGCTTTTCTCAGTGTACTCAAAAATTTTAAAAATGTTTTGCTTGTCTCTCCTCTATTCACCGCTTTCGTCAAACTTTTCTTTTGCAAGCGTTTCCTTGTGATACACTGTGTGGCTTGCGCGTTTTTCAAACAAAGATATTGCCATGTTGATTATGTCTGTCTGGTAATCTTTTAGACTTTTGTCAGAAAAAACCTTTTTTGCATCATCAATGCATTGTTTCATAAGCTCTAAGTTTTCACTTCTTGCCTTTGCCTCAACCTGTTTTTCCTCATCATCAGACAAAAACACTTCTTCCCATTTTGGGTAGTTGCTTCCTTCAATTGTTCGTGGAAAACTTTTTGAATAAGTCATATTTACACCCCCTAAAACTCAAATATTTTTTTCTCGGTTTTTACAGCAACAGGAGCCTCTCCACCATGCCACGTGAAGCGCGGCCTAACTTTTATTGGAAATACTTTTTCATTGTTGTCATCAAGTATTATTGCAGAGCCATTTACATGAGGAAGCTCATTTAAGTATTTATCCAGGCCTTCGCGCATATAGCTTTGTGTTAGGCTTCCAAGAGCGTCTGTGTCTATTTTTGCTGTTATTCTGTGAGATATTATTATATCTGCTTGCGTCATTACATCAGTATGGATTTTTCCAGGCTGCTGGCTTGCAAGTATTAGTGATATTCCTGGTTGGCGTCCTTCCCTTAATATTGTAACTAAGGGATCTGTTGCCAGTGTTTTTCCCTGGTTTGGCAAAAACTCGTGCGCCTCGTCAATTACAAGCCAAACCATTGGGTCATCCATTTCTTTTGGCTCGTCCTCATCATAAAAGTAGTTCATCTGTGAATGAATATCTCTAAATTCCTCATCACGTCTTGCAACCATTCTGTCAATAAAAAGTTTTTGTGAGACAAGACCAACAACAAGATTTTTTATGTCCCATCCGCCTGGAAGCGTTGCATAGCACGAGACGTCAAGAACCGTGACCTGCCCCCCTTTAACTATGTCTGAAAGCTTTGTTCCCTTTGTGTCAAATAATCCCCAGTTTTTTGTATTCAAAAACCTGTTGATTGCAGCATCTCTTGTTTCTTTTTTTGAAGTTTTGTCAGATTTTATTGCTGATATTATATCATCCACTGAATAATCATCTGTTTTTTCTTTTAGTTCGTGAATAATTCTTTCGACAAGCACCCCGATAGGTTCTGTTGGACTTATTCCAAAAGTCTGCGCCCATTCACGAGAGTCAAGTTCTGATGGTTTTATTGAGAATGGGAAGTCTGTTGGGATGCCTTTTTCTTTGAACTCATTAAAGTACCCTGTTGGTGTATATATCTTTACATCTAATGGTTTTGAATCAAGCCCCCATTCATCAAGGAGTTCTTTGTCTTTTTTGTTTGGAAACTTCATGGTCCAGTAGATGCCCATTGTGTCAAGCACCACAAACGACAGGTTTTTTCTTATGTTTTCTGGAAGATTTGCCATTCCTTCGGCAATTACTCCCATTGTATAGCTTTTTCCGCCACCTCGCTTTCCGCATACAAAAACAACATGGCTTCTTGAAACATCCAGATACACTTCGTTTGAAAGGCTTGTCGTACTGCCCATCTTAACATAGTGTTTTCCTAGAAAGATAGTGCCCTTAAGCCCTAGCTTTTCTTTGTCTTTTGCGCTTCTACCTATCACTATCTCATACATAAAAAAATTATCAGTAATAATAGTATAAATATGTATTGTTATTTGAGCAGAAAGCTTATAAATAAGGTAGAAACCACATTGTTTGATGGTCAAAAGCTATAAGAAAAGAGAGGAAAAGCAGCAAAGAAGAAACAGGATTGTTATGGGTATTTTTATCACTGTCATCATGGTTGGCAGCACTCTTGGGTTTTTTGTAGGAAGTTCAAACAACACTTTGGACAATGGTCTTGAATTTGAAGGGGCTGACGGGAAAACTTACAGTTTTGATAGAGGCCAGGGCTTTTATGCTACAGAAATCAATGGTGATGTTTTCAAGTTCTATTCCCATCCTTTGGATGTTTTGCGTTTAAATGTCACAAATGAAAGCCTGGACTTAGTAACAGGCTCTAAAATGATATACCTTACTTTTGACCCAGAAGCACAAGACATCCAATTTATTGAGCAGACAAGGTTTGACCTTGCAAACGACTTGTTAAAAGAAAACAAGTTTGTGGCATACGGTGTGCTTTACAACACTACAATTTATAATTATGATATAATTACCTGTGAAAATGCATCGCAGTTTGTTCCAGTAGTTGAGTTTAGGGAATCAAACAGCACAAAAGGATATGTAAAAAACAACTGCGTGATTTTTGAAGGAAAAAGATATGATTTTTTCAGGTTTAGAGACTTGATAATCTACAAGTATTATGGGTTGATATAAGATGACAAAGAAAAAAGAAAATACTAGAATGAAATTTTTAATACCTGTAATTTCAATATTTTTAATAATATTTATTTTTGGTTGTGCTCAGCTAAAATCTAAAAAACCATGGGATGAATTAGAATTAAGTTCAAATGTCACTGATTTTGTCACAGTGGATGGAGAAATAGTCGCCTATACATACAATAATTTTGATTTTGTGAAAAAAGACGGTGCCTGGTATACTGAAGTTCAGCCTGAATTAATAAATGAACCATATATTGTGCCTTTTCGATATGGCCCAATAGAGGTTGAAGATATAGAAATAGAGTTTTTGCCAAATGATTTTGCAAGATATACAAAGCCTTTTTCTAAAGTTTATATCACATTTGACCACAACTCTAGTGGAGGATCCTACATCGTTGTTGCTGCTATCAATCTTGTTTCAAATATGAAAGGGGGCTGGCTTGTAAACTCTTCAAGAGCCTGCATAGAAGAGAGTGTTCTTTGCGAAAATGTTCCTGTAGTCACATGCGATTCCCACCCCAAAAACGCTGTGATTCAGCTAATTGAAGATGAAGAAACCAAAATTTTATATGAGGACAATTGCCTGACGATTTGGGCTTCAAAAAACGATTTTATCAGAGCTGCAGAAAAGATAATTCTTAACTGGTATGGAATCATGTGAAGAGGTTTAAAAACCCTTGTGCGATAGTTGTAAAGACCCATACATTCCAAAAAAAGTGTGTTAGTGTAAACAAAAATAATCTGTGAAGTTTTGTTTGAAACCAAGCTATGTGCAGCGGTATTAGTATTAGATCGTAAAAAAACGTTAGTATTATCCCTGCTGTTGCTATTCCAAGGCCTTTTAGCAAAGGAGCTGTTAATCCAACGATTGTTACTAGTATAAATGAAAGGAATAATTTGTGAGAGACTCTTCCAGAAAAATATACAGATACCATAAAAGCTGCAAATCCTACAAACGCTCCAACAAAAGAGCCGTAGACAAACGCAGAAACTACGGTAACAAGCATTATGAACTCTATGCCTACTTGTGCTGTGAAGTATCTCTGATAAATTCTAGATATCCCCCCTAGAAGTATTAATAATGATATTATCATCACCTGCTTTACAAAACTTGCAAAGATGATGATAAGAATTATTGCTGTGACTGTTAGTGCTGTGTGATACCTGCTTTGAAAACACCAGTCTGTAAATGGCTTCACATATTTTTTTGTGACTGGATTGATATAATCAAATGCATCTTTTTCCCCTTTCTTTTTTGGCATAAAGAAATAATTCTAAAAGTTATATTTAAGACTTTTTCATGTTTTTGAGATATTGATTAAGTTTTGCTTTGACTTTTTCTTTTAGTTCTTTGTCAATATCAAGTTTGTCGACTTCAACGTTCCAGTCAATATTTGGCAGTTTTGTTAGTGTTCCTATAAACTTTCTGTTTGCTTTTTTGGCTTGTTTTTCTATTTCTATTGCTGATTTTTTTCCAAAAGCTTTTAATGCGGGAAACTTGCTAATCGAATTTGCACCTGCCTCTAATAACAATGCTACTCTGTCTACTCTGTCTTCCCATATCCCCATTTGGATGTCTATTTTTGAAAATTCTTCTCTTGTCTTTTTTATCCATTCTGCCTGATACTTTGCACTTGGCGGCTTTGAGTTTTCATAAATTGTTCCTTTTTGAGGATTAAGACCGTAAAAATGTATTTTTGTAACGCCGTATTTTTTTATTATATCTTTTAATTTTTCAAAGTCTTCAATAGTCTCTCCTAGACCTAGAATTATTGTGATTGCTCTTTTTAGCCCTAGTTTTTTTGCCTCTTCAAACATTTTATAGTAGGGCGCTGCTGGTTTTGAAGGGCAAACTTTGTCATGAATTTTCTCATTTACTGTCTCTATTGAGCCAACAACCCCTTTTATGAAAGGTTTGTAGTCAATAATCTGCTCTTTTGAAAGTGCACCGATGTTAATCCAGATTTTTTCTCCCCACACAATGCACACTTTTTCTAAAAGCTCCTTAAATTCTGTGTGTGAAAATGCTCCTACGCCGCCTGAAAAAAATCCAAAGTCCCAACCAAGTTTTTTTGTTATCAAAACTTCTGCCAGTATTGATTCTGTGCTTCTTCGTGCAATTTTTCCGGTCTTTGATGTTTTTGGCTGTGTTGACATATAACAATACGTACAGTCTCTAATATTGCAGTGCCAGCTAAAAAAAACAGCTCTTTCAAAGTTGGTTGTTTTCATTAGCTTTGGGATTTTGGTTTTATTTAAAAAACTCACTAAAAGTTTTTATATTCAAAGAAAAGACTTGAAAAGGTCATGCTTTATGATAAAGACTTGAAATACTTGTATTCTCTGCAAACTTGGGGTTCTAAGCTTGGGCTAAAAAGAACAAGAGACGCACTAAAAGCATTTAGCAATCCTCAAAACGACTTAAAAATTATTCATATCACAGGCACTAACGGAAAAGGTTCTACAGCTGCTTTTCTTTCTCAAGTTCTCATTGATGCAGGATATAAAGTAGGAACTTTTGTATCGCCTTAT
>JAAOYE010000054.1 GCA_018221175.1 Candidatus Woesearchaeota archaeon | reverse complement strand
TTTTTCTCCTCTGCTTTTTTTGATTCTTCGTCAACTTTTTCATCGACAATTTTCTTCTTTTCTTCTTTTTCCTTTTTCTTTTCATATTCCTCAAACTTTTTAGAAAGAGATCTATGCTTTCCTTTTGCTTCTTTATATTCTTTAAACTTTTCAGCAAATCTTATTGATTTATCTTTTGTCATTTTATATTTCAACTGCTGGCCTTGACGACCTGATTATTGCCACAAACATGAACTGAATAAAACCCAACAATCCCAGTATTGAAAATAATACTGTTAGACTTAATTGCAACCCCATAAATGTTGCCAGCACCACAAGCATTGTCATTCCAAGACTAGGTATGATTACTGCCACCATCATATAAAACATTGCAAGCGGGTTTAGTTTTCTGCCGTATTCTTTTACAGAAATCTGCTGCTCTCTAATGATTTGTTCTATCACAGAATTCATAGACGCTGATATGTTGCTTCCAGTCTTTAGTGAGTTTAAAATCTGCCAAAATATTTTCCTAAGATTTGCGCTTGGAACGATTTCAACAGCCTCATTTATGGCAACTTCTAAAGTTGTTCCAACATTTACTTTTTCTATGACCTCTCTAAAATAGCTTCCTACAACCTCATATGTTTTTCCCACATTTATCATCGCCTGATATAAAGGAACTCCTGAATCCAGTTCAATTATCATAAATCTCCCTGCAAAAATAATTTCTTTGTTCACATCATTTTCTTTTTTTCCTATCTGAACATCAGGATATTTCATCAGATAGAAAAATACAAACAAGAATGCAAAGGGAACGCCAAATAGGATAATTAGTAATTTGGATGTAATTTTCATGCCTGAAAAAAACAAAAAAAACACAAAAAATAGCGCTAGAGTTGTGTACCCTGCTGTCAAGAATGTTTTTTTTATAAATTCTGTTTTTGTGTCAGGCATGCCTGCTTGCTTGAGCTTTCTGTCAAGTCCTAAAAACCGTCTTGCAATAAAGCTATAAAATCGTGAGATTTCAATCACCCAAATGTCTTATTTGATTTTACAAATTTTAGCAGATTTTGCTTGTTAGTGTAGTATTCTGCCATTATTCTTCCAACGCCGTCAACAGTGTCAATGTTTTGTTTTACAAGATATTGAAGAACTGTCTGTTTTTCTTTCATATCATATTTTATCTCTGCAGGTGTGTGGCCAGTATATAATTGAAGTGTTTCCATAAGAGACTTTGACTTATTTTTGTTCACTAACACATCTTTTTTGACATCATACTGCATTAATGTGTTCTCGTCGCCCTCATGTGTGATTTCTGCTATTTGAAACGTACGCCTAAGGCCTGTCCTTCTGTTTCTAAACTGCATGATAATCATTGATATTGCTGGAAGCATTGTTACTGGAACATTAATTGGAGGGTTTGTTAGACGCCTAACAGTTTCTTCTGCGTTGTTTGCGTGAAACGTGGCATAACACGAGTGGCCTGTGTGAATTGCTTCAAAAAGCGTTTCAGCTTCTCTTTGCCTCCTCACCTCCCCAACAAGAATCCTGTCAGGCCTCATCCTTAGAGAATTTACAAGCAGGTCTTCCATTGATACAGCTCCTTTTCCTTCTGCGTTTGGAAGCCTTGTTGAAAGCGGCACCCAGTGCAAGAATTTTGGGAGCCTTATCTCTCTTGTATCTTCAATAGATATTATACGCTGGTTTGGCGGGAAAAATGTTCCAAGCACATTTAATGTTGATGTTTTTCCGCTAGCTGTGCCTCCTGCAATGAGTGCTGAGAGTTCAAAGTGCATTGCAAGCCAGATTAATGATGCTGCTTCATATGAGAATGTTTTAAAGCGCAGAAAATGCGTTATTGTCATTGGATCTCTTGAAAACTTTCTAAGAGTTATTGTGTTTCCAGCAGTCGATATTGGCATAATCGTTGCGTTTACCCTGTCTCCTTCTTTTAGGTTTGCGTCAAGCAGCGGCTCTAAAACTGTTATTTGCCGTCCTACCCTTCTTCCAATCATAGTTGCGTAGTGCCTTGTTTGCTCCTCATCAAATATGTTGACGTTTGTCTTTAGCCATCCATGTTTTTTGTGAAAGCACCACACCGGATCGTTTGAAGAGTTTATGACAACTTCTTCAATTGCTTTGTCATCCATTAAAATTTCAATGTTTCCCATCCCAAGGCTTTTTTGAATCAGGTAGGAAACTAAAAATTCTCTTGTCTGGTCATCGATGTCTGGAAAGTATTTGTCTATAAGGATCTGGATTGTTTCTTTGAATTTGTCCTCAACAATGTTTGTTTTTTTTGTGTCAGTAATTTCCACTATCCCAAGATTAACTTGTTTGATAAGCTCTTGCCTGATTTTTTCAAGTATTAGCTCTGTTGTTCTCCCAATCTTTGAGATGGACACTTCGTACAATGGAACAAATTCTCCCTCGACTCTAGAAATTGTAATTGTCACTGGTATCTTTTTTGATGTGTATTCATATGTCTCAAGCTGTATTTTTTTCTTGTCTTGTTTTTTAGGAAATTGAGGCAGGTCTTTATGCATTTCTTTTTGATCTCCTCCTTTAGGAGCACTGCCAGATTTGCTGCTTTGTTCCTCTGACTTATCAGATTCTGAAGGTTTTTTCTTAAGCTTTGTCTTCCCTGCTTTAATTCTTTTTTTTACCACCTTTGTTTTCTTTGCTATTCCCCCCACCTCACAACTTCTTTTATTTTTGTACTAGTGTAAGCAGCTTTTTTACTTCGTTTTTGAAATGCTCTTTTTTCTTTTCAATCGCATCCATAGAAAGCTTAAGCTCTTTTACATGTTTGTCTGAGCTTTTAGCACTTGACACAATATCAAACATTTTAGCTTTTTTTATTAATTTATTAAGCTCTGTTTTCAGGTTGATTTTGTCTTCTTCTATTTTCATTAAAAGCAATTCTACTTGTGCTTTTTTATCAAAGAATTTTTTGAAGTTTTCCACTACCTGTCTTCCTTCGTCAGCTGTATTTGTTATTGCCTGTTTTTTTTCTAGAACCTTTTGCAAAAGGTTGTTTTGGATTTCTATGATTTTTTTTTCATGTTCCTTGCTTCTTTCCAGAAGTGGTGATATAATATTTCTTTTTTTAATCACTAGTCTTTCAATCTTGTCAGCAGAGTCTTCTAAGTTATCAATATGTTCTTTTGTATATTCAATTTTTGTCTGATTGTCATCTATTTTGTCTTGAATTTCTTCAAACATGTTTTTTAGGTCTGTTAGTTTTGATTTTAGCTGCTGCTCTTTTTTTTGTAGTGCCAAAACATCCATTTCTTTTCTTTTAATATCATCTTTTTCCTGCTCTATATTGTCAATCAGGTTTTGATATTTTTTTTCTTCTCCTAAAAGCTCTTGGTGTGCTATTGTCATAGAATTTCTAAATTCTGCCTGTTGATTGATTATTTCCTGGTCTATTCCTTTTTTTAGGTTTTCAAAATTTTCAAGCTCTTTTACTTCATCTTGAACTTTTTCAAGCTCTCCCCCTATCTCTTTTTTGATTTTTGAGAACTGGTCCTTTATTTTTTCAAGTCCTTCTGTTTCCATGCCCACGCTTTCAATTGTCGACTCCGCTCGCCTTATAAAGTTGTCTTTTAAGCTGTCAAAGTCTGACTTTTTCTTTTTAATATCTTCTTCTGAGAGCCTTTTTTCAATAAGCCAGGTTGTTGTGAGCTTATAGTCAATATCTATAACTTTTTCTTCCTGCAAAAAGTCTGCCCATTCCTGCAACACAACTTTTGATACACCAAGCTTTTTTGCAGCGTCAGTTAGAGAAATCTTTTTTTGGTCTTTGATTAGCTGTACAAGCCTGTCGACACCTGTCTCTATGTTTGTCATTTTCCTCTTTTTCCCACGGGTTTAGGATTATAGAGTAATTTCTGTTGTAATTCCCTTATAAATCTTTCTTTTAGAAATTATTTTGGTCTTAGACGTGCTGTAAGGTCAGGCCAGAACACGTCATCTATCTCATCTGCTTTGTACTCTTGGATTATGACGTTTGATGTTGTGTCGCAGGTTATTTTATTATAATTTGAACTTGTAAACGAAGTTGTTAGAAATTGAGGAACGCCGTCAATAGTGATATTGCTACAAGTTTCCAAACCTGTAAACCCAACATATTTTGTATATATAATGTAGTATGCATCATTATTTTTTTCAAGATTAAATTCTTTAACTCCAGCAATATAATTTGAACCGTCTTCAAAATAATATATGTGGTTGTAAAGAATGTTTTTGTATGTAAATTCCCTCGCATGGATTAGTTCTTGGAAATCCAACCAATTACTAACTCTTTTTCCAAGATTTATGAAGTCTGTAAACCAGTCAATTAATTTTGATAATAAACTTCCGCCAGCCAGTAATGGAGACATATAATTACTAATATCCTCTTCTGAAAATATTATTGTGTTTGTGAAGTTGTTGTACCAGATGTTTGGTGTGCACTGCACATATGTGTTTCCATTATCAAGTATGCCTGCTGGGTCTGAGCATGTATCTGCAAAGTTCCAGAAATTTGCCGAGTCTAAGTTTTCCCATCCATCTTCTAATGGAACTCCTATTATTACTGTATCTCCTGGGTTTCCAAACTGAGAGTTTCCATCTTCATCTATTGCTAAAACACATACAGAAGCCCAATTCCAACCCTCATCTTTATTTGCACCTACCTCATTGATAGCATGAGGAACATTAGATACATCTGTAATTTCCTGTATTAAAACGAGATTTGTATCATCGCAAAATATTGAGTATGTATTTCCATTTTTATCTATATTAAACAGTGTGTCGGCTAAAAGTTTTGTGCGCGATGACCAGTCTCCGTTGTCGCAAAAGAAATCATAACCATCAACAAATGCGCCGCTCCCGCTGCCATTATAGCATCTGGTATTAAATCCCTCGTTGAAATAACACTGTGAGTTTAAAGAGCAGTAAGAAAACTCATCATGATGTGGTGTGAATTTCGCTTCTGTCTTAACCCAAACACCGTTAGAGCACACTAGGCCGGTATCATTGATATTATTGCTGCCTTCCAAATCATAAACAATGTCTAAAGATACAGTGTCTGATCCAGTTCCATCAATGCATCTTTCTCCATCCCAGCAGTAACTATCCGGGCAACATCCTGCAGTATTGCCACTACTTGCATATTCTCTCATTCTTGGAGAAGAACTATTAATCGTTTTTATTGCGTTTCTTTTCAAATCAACTTCATTATTGTTTAAATCCTGTACTTTTTCTGTACTCCAAGTGTTTGTGTTGTCGCAAAATGCTCGTGTTCCCGGAATTGCGCATGCTCCTTGTTCTGTTACAAGAGGATTATCATATTTCACGTAATTATCAAATGAGATAGTGCCAGCGACTTTACAGCAATAGTTTAATGAATAATTGTAAGGCTCACCGATGTGAGCGTTTGTTTCACTTGAAAGCGAGAATAAAGAGGACCATCCACTATCGCAAACTCCTTTTGTAGACAATCTGCACTCAGCATATCCAGTACTGCTTCCAATAGAAACATTTGTTCCATATCCAACATCTCCAGTTACATCAACGTGTGCATTGAAATCTGAGCTTAGATAAATATTTGTTAAGTTAATATTGTTGAATTGATTTTGATCGCAGCAGAGTTTATTGCTATAACTTGATGTATCTGCGTGAGCATTAGTTAAACTTGAAAGATATAATGCTTCGACTTCTCCTGCATTACATGATGTGTCAACTCTGCAAATAGATTGAGGTGGCTCAAACTTACAATAATGGAATGAATCATTTGCGTAAAGCAAGTCATCAAAGTATTCTTCGTTTAAAACATTACCTACAGTATTGTCAGTCAGTGTTGTGTATCCTTGCCAACAACCACCAAGAGT